>NZ_NUOW01000011.1:0-167619 GCF_002584635.1 Bacillus sp. AFS031507 | reverse complement strand
GCGACCTTTCTACCCGGAGGTAGTTTCGAAAGAGGCTACCCTACTCTATTGAATTAAAATTAATTAAACCTTGGTAAAAATAATAAAATCTTTATATCAAATGATAAAATGGTGCTTAAAAAATTAATCAAACCTTCGGTTGATTTTTGAAACATTTTTGAATAGCATCAGGAGCTTCTTCGTTATAGACTAGTTTCCAAGCGTCAAGGAGATTTTCTTTTGTTACTTTTTGAGCTGGGACAGCTACATAGGGTGGAGCTTGCTTACCTAGCAGCGCATACCCGGCCAACAGCGCCTCAGCAACTCCCTGATGGAATGGCATCTGGGCACCCAATCCTTTGATAAGTCCATCTTTAGCCATTTCTAAGGCTACATTAGCTCCTAAATCGATTGTCGTGATGACTAAATCATCTCTATCTATAGCAAGGGCTGCAACTATAGCTCCTTCAGCAAGTATATCCCATACCACAAAGATTCCATTCAAATCTGGGTGATTGGTCAGCATAGCGGCCGCTACCTTTTCCCCCTCATTTGGACTTGTAAAACCACTGCGAGCAACGATTTGAATGTCAGGGAATTTTTCATTTATCGTTATTTCAAATGCTTTCAATCTTTGTTTAGTTGCAAAGAAATCAGATTCGTGATAAATCACACCTATCTGGCCCACCCCACCTAATTTCTCTACCATGATAAGAGCGGCCTCGACACCGTTTCCGTAATTGTCAGCGGAAACGACGCTTAAATAATCCTTCCCGGGCTGTAAGCCCTTTGGTGTATTGTCCATAAATACGAGCTTAACACCTGCTTGAACTGCTTTTTGAAAGGCTTTTGCTGTAAATACAGGGTCTACGGGAACACTTACGATAATATCCGGCTTTTTGGCTAAAATACTTTCGATATCAGTCACTTGCTTTTCCCAGTTAAATTGGGCATCAGTCACTGCTAGAATCTCAGTGCCCATTTTACCAAAAGTGGTCTTTAATCCTTCTATTACAGACCTTGACCACTCATTTCCAGTAATATGCATAGCAATTGCAACCTTAAATTTGTGCTCCTTAAGCTTGTTTAGGTCTTTCCAGGATAACTGGAGTGTTTTTGCGGAAACCGCTTCTTCCCCATGTGGCCCAGTACTTAAGATCTTATTGTCTGGAATATTTTGGTTAATGGTACTATTTAGCGTCTCACGTATAATGGACATAAACTCTTTTACATTAAAAGGTTTTGTCACATAATTAATAAACCCTTTTTCTAATGTTTGTTGAATGTCCTGAGGCATAGCGTTTGCACTAATAGCTATAATTGCTATATCTTTAGTTTTTGCACCAGATTTTAAAATTTCAAACACTTCATAGCCATGGATATCCGGCAGATTAAGGTCAAGTAATATTAAATCTACTTTTTCTGTCTTTGCCATTTCTAATCCTTCTTTTCCAGTGCGAGCTACTAAAAGCGAAAAGGAGGGCTGCGATTTTATGATACTGTGGACAAAGTGTAAATTGGACTCATTATCTTCAATATATAGCAAATGGTAATGATCCACCCTTCCGCCCTTAGCTTGAGGGGATTCCACTTTTTCACCCCATTGCACCGCCGCTTTTAATTCATGAGGAAGAGGGAGGCGAAGGCAAAAATCACTGCCTTTTCCTTTTTTGCTCGTTACACTAATTTTCCCCCCCATTAGTTGTACGAGTTGTTTCACTAGTGACAAGCCAATGCCTGTACCTTCTTCTTGTGTTCCTTCAATTCTATAAAACGGTACAAATACCTTATGATATTCTTCAACTGAAAGACCTTCACCTGTATCAACAATATGAATTACCTGTTCGTCTCCTTCCATATGACAGGTGATTTTTACCTTTCCAGATTCTCGGTTATACTTAATGGCATTATCGAGCAGATTAAAAAGAATTTGTTTAAGACGAATGGGATCGGCAAGCACGAATGTGTTTTGTGATTGATCCAATTGTTTATGAATACTGATGTTTTTCTTATTTGCCAGCGGCTGAACGATATTGATACATTCATTGATAATATTGAGAATATCAATTTCTTCAATCGAAACTTTTAATTTTCCTGTCTCTATTCTTGATAAATCTAAAATATCATTGATTAAATTTAATAAATGGCCTCCTCCGAGTAAGATCTCATGTACAAAATCACGCTGCTCATCATTTAAAGATTTATCCATTTCTAATAGCTGGGCAAAGCCAAGAATTCCATTTAACGGGGTACGCAGTTCATGACTCATCTTTGATAGAAAGTCTGATTTTGCCAAATTTGCTTTTTCGGCTTCTTCTTTTGCTTGAATGATTGCATGTTCCATTTTTTTGCGTTCAGTGATATCAGAAATTGTAACAAGGGCAGCCTGTTCCCCATATTCTTGTATTTTAATTGGTGTTGAATTTATGGAAAGCCATTTCATGTCACGATTCCTGTCACTTACTCCTATGATAAAATCTTGAAAGGGGATACCTTGATTAAGGGTATTAACTACAGGTAACTCGGAATAAGGTAAACTAGATCCATCTTCTTTTACGAATTCAAATTGCATCATCATGGATTCAGTTAATAATTCCGATTTGATACCCAATACCTTTTCAACATTTTCATTCAATGCAACTATTTTACCTGACTTTTCTTGGATAATCACACATTCCGACATGGTCCGAAGAACTTCCTTATATAAGTTTTCATTACTGGTGAATTCCATTTTTCCTCCTTGCCCGTATTTAAACGAGATTACGCCTTTTGTATTTACTCTGTTCCCAAGTTCCGTGATTACGAAATTTCCAAAAATAGTAAACCCTTTTGTTTTAAAAATACTTCCTTAAGGTTATGTAAATGATTTATACTGTTATTATCTAGTTTGCAAACGCTTCCTAACCCTATTAAAAACTATAGATATCATATTATTAGCATATTGCCGTAACAAAGTCTTAACTAATCGTAAAAGCCTTTAAAAACTAACGGAACTATATGAGGGATGATCAATGAGAATTTTGATTGCAGAGGACAACCCGGCATCTAGAAAATTGTTGAAGCATCTGGTTAAACATGTGCCCAACTACCAAATTGTCGGTGAAGCAGTAAATGGTGAGGATTTAATCAAAAAGGTAATGATGGAAAAGCCTGATCTTGTATTAGTTGATATTAATATGCCATTATTGAATGGAATGGAAGCAGTGAAGTCTTGTAAAAAAATTGTTCCTTCTTTACAAGTAATCTTCATCACTGGACATGATGAATATGCGTTAGAAGCTTTTGGTGTAAATGCAATCGATTACATCGTGAAACCTGTTGAGCGTGAAAGGCTTTATGCCGCTTTAGATCGAGCGGCTACCTTAAAGAATAAGAACGTCACAATTCAACAGTCTTCAATTAAAAAGGATTTAATGATTAAGCAGCAAAATCATTATTCCTTTATTCCTTTAGATGAAATTATTTTTATTGAAAAGGCAGACCGTAAGTCTGTCATTCATACGATGGACCAAAAAATTGAGTTTAATGAGGCCTTAACTAATCTAGAAGAAATCCTTGATTCCCGATTTGTTGCCTCCCATCGTTCTTATATTATAAATTTACAACATCTATCTAAGATTGAAGTTGCTGGTCAAACGTATAAAGCTCATTTTAAAAATTATGTGGAGACGGCAAGAGTTTCAAAGCAAAAATTAACAGAATTACAAAAAAGCAAATCGCTATGAGGCTCAGTTTCAATGAGCCTCATTTTTTATTTTTTATAAAATTATGAATTTTTTGTCCGAATGAACAAAACGTTTGTCTTAAAGGAAAAAATACTAGCCTAATTAGACGAAAAGCTTGTCTAGAGGAAGTTAGACAACAATTTTGTAAACGATTACAATCCAAGTATAGAGAATATGAAAGGAATAGAAAAAAGATGGTTGGGATCATAGATGTAGCAAAAATGGCTAAGGTTTCAACAGCCACTGTTTCCAGAGTTTTATCAAAAAACGAGAATGTTTCTTCAAAAACACGTGACAAGGTATTGGAAGTAGTAAACCAGCTGGAATATAAGCCAAACCGTCTGGCGAGTAATCTTAGAAAAATGTCCTCAAAAACAGTGATGGCAGTCGTACCCGATATCACCAATCCCTTTTTCTCAAGTATTCTTCAAGGGTTCAAAGATGTTGCCTTAGAATATGGCTATCATGTTTTATTGGGAGACACTGGTAATAGTCTTGAACAGGAGAGGGTTTATATTAATCTTGTAAAAGAGCGTGTTGTCGACGGTCTTATCTTGGCAACCGCAAGACTCCCGAAAGAAGAAATTCTGGCAGCCAGCCAGGAAATCCCGGTAGTTTTGGCTTGTGAGTATATAGATGGTTTTGATATACCAACGGTCGCGATTGATAATGTCAGCGCAGCCCGGGAAGCAGTCGAACACCTCATTCATATCGGTCATAGGAGGATTGGCTTAATTACTGGACCTCTAGGAGTTATCTTAAGCAAGGATCGAGTGAAAGGTTATTATCAGGCATTGAATCTAAATGAAATCTCGATTGAGGGAGTGTTGATTCAAGAAGGAGATTTTTCGGTTACTTCAGGATATGAAACCATGCTGAAGCTCCTAGCGTTGGACGACCCGCCCACAGCCGTATTCGCAACAAATGATGAAATGGCTGTTGGAGCGATGAAGGCGATTAAACAAAGAGGGTTAAAAGTTCCTAATGATATCTCTGTTATCGGATTTGACGATATTCCGCTTTGTAAGCTTGTCGAACCGGAACTGACTACTATCTCACAACCACGATATGACATGGGTTATCAGGCGATGCAAATGTTGTTAACTATTATTGAAAAAGGGAATCTAACCAGAAAGCAAATCGTTTTGCCCCATCACTTGAAGGTTAGAAAAACATGTATTAACTATTATCCCCATTCATTTTAACATCTGGATTTTTTGAAAATGACGCGGGTTAATATAAAGAACCTGTAGAAAGGAGGTGGTTTTGGAAAGGAAATGGCATTGCTTTAAAACGATTAGACCGATGAACATTTATGTAATCCTTTACAATTCTAATGGGGTTCAATAGCTGGTTAAGTTTACATTGTTCATCCGTAGTTCTAGGAAAAGGTTGGGTCTGCTAAATTCAGGAATTATAGGTTAGTCAAGAAAATGCCCTGATAAAAGATCAAAAAATAATTGTTATTAGGAGGAACAGTATGCGTAAAAAATTATTATCACTAGGTATGACTGTTGGATTAACACTTAGTTTGGTTGCATGTGGTTCTACAGCAACTACAGAAAAGTCTTCAGGTACTTCAGCTTCAAAGGATGCGGCTGCAACAGCACCTGTAAAAGAAATTGATCTTAATCCGACAACGGTTTTAGGGGTTGGACCAAATGGTGAGAAAGCAGTTTCTCCTTCAGAATTAACCTTGACAGATGCAGAAAAACAGAAACTAAAAGATGGAAATTTCAAAGCTGCATTTGTTTATCATATGCAAAGTAACGCGCCGAACCAAGTGAAATTGGCTGCTGCTAAGACCTTACTTGAAGAGCTTGGAGTTGAGGTTGTTTCAGTGACAGACGCCAATTTCAATGCTCAGACCGAGATTGCTAACATTGAAAGTACAATGGCCCTTAAACCGGATGTCATGATTACAATGCCTGTAGATCCGGAAGCAACTGCATCTGCATATAAAGAAGTTGCAAAAGCTGGTACAAAACTAGTATTTATGGAAAATACACCGAAGGGTTTTAAACCTGGAAAAGATTATGCATCTCTTGTGAATGCAGATAGTTATGGAAACGGGGTAGCAGCAGCAGATATGCTGGCTCAGCAAATTGGCTACAAAGGTGAAGTAGCTATGGTTTACTATGATGCAGTATTCTTTGTAACCAATGAACGTGATAGAGGATTTAAGGATCAAATTAAAAAATATCCAAATATCAAATTGGTTGCTGAATCGCCATTTGCAGATCCGAACAAAGTCGGTGAAGTTGCGGACGGATTGTTAGTAAATCAGCCGAACTTAAAGGGAGTCTATGCTAGTTGGGATGTAATAGCAGAAGCAGTCATCGCATCAGCAAAGTCAGCCGGGAAAAATGATTTAGTTATTACTACTGTTGACCTAGGAGAAAACACTGCAAGGATGATTGCTGAAGATGGCATGATTCGAGGAACAGCTGCTCCACGTTCTTATGATCAAGGTATTGCCGAAGCAATGGCGGCTGCTTATGCTCTACTTGGAAAACAAGGTCCTACCTATATTTGTCCGCCTGCACTTCCTGTCATGAAAGAGAATGTAGTTGATGCATTTCAAATTGCCTACCATAAGGACGCTCCGTCTGTAGTGGAAAAAGCTTTAAAGAAAGGTAAGTAATGAAGGATGCATTCCTTACAGTAATAGTTAAACAGCAGGGATGCTGCTTAACTATTAACCTTCCAAAATGAACGAAATGAATTCAAATAATGAGGTGGTTATGTATGCAGACTGCAAAAAAACTTGTTGAACTTCCAGTAGAAAGTAAGCAAGGTAAGCAAAGTAAGCAAAGAAAAAAAGTAAATATAAATTTTAGTAACTACATGGTTTATATTATTTTTGTTATCGTCTTGGTTTCTTTTGCCCTTTTGTTTGGCGATAAATTTTTCTCAGTGAACAATATTTTAAATATTACTAAGCAAACTGCCATGATTTCCATTATGGCTGTGGCATGTACATTTGTTATTGGTGCCAAGGAAATCGACCTTTCGATTGGCTCAACAGTAGCGTTGTCATCTATTATCGTAGCTCTGGTGTTACAAAGTACTGATAGTATTTTTCTTGCCATATTAGCGGGTATGGCGCTTGGTGCATCTGTAGGTTTAATTAACGGTGTCTTTGTAACGAAAGTAGGTATCCCTTCGTTCCTCGTGACACTTGGTATGTTAAGTATTGTCAAAGGTGCTGCTATGTGGACAACAAACACTGCGGCCGTGCCCATTACAAATGATCACTATAATTTTTTCTTTGGTCTTGGTCAAATTGGACCTATTCCTATTCTTTTAATATGGACAGTTGTTGCCCTGGTGATTGGTTATTTTGTTTTGAATAAACTGCCATTTGGTAAAAAGGTGATGGCTACTGGCGGTAATGAATTATCTGCGAAATATACCGGTATTAATGTAAACAGAATCAAAATTTCCGTTTTCGTCATCTCTGGTATTGCAGCGAGTTTTGCCGGCATGCTTTATGCAGGAAGAGTGCAGACAGCGAGATACACTTTCGGTGAGGGCGATGAACTTTCTGTTATCGCAGCGGTAATTCTTGGCGGAACGAGCATGGCGGGCGGCGTAGGTACTGTGATCGGCTCTGTCATCGGTTCCTTGCTTATGGGTATCATTAACAATGGTCTGATCATTGGGGGATTAAGCATAAGTCAGCAAATGATGGTTCGAGGCGGGATTATCATCCTGTTTGTAGCACTTAGTACATTAGGAACTCGGAAAAAGGCTAGAAATTAATAGAACTATAGTTTGTAATCAAGTTGCCATTCCTTAAGGCTCTACGGAAGAACCTTGTGAGAAGGGTACAATCAAGAGGTGATAAACAATGAGTGAATACATCCTTGAAATGGAAAATATAAACAAGTCGTTTAATGGAATACAAGTGTTGCACAATATTAATCTAAAAATAAAAAAGGGTGAAGTACATGCCCTAGTAGGTGGAAATGGCGCGGGTAAATCCACCATGATGAAAATATTAACAGGGGTATACACTTCCGACTCTGGAACGGTCAAAGTAAACCGACAGCCAATCAAGATATCATCAACGAAGGATTCCAGTCAGCATGGTATTCGAATGATCTTTCAGGAAATGAGCTTAATCCCCACTATGACAGTGGCTGAGAACATCTTCCTTAACCAGAAGGTAAAAGAAAAAGGGCTGCAAATAATCAATAAGAAGGAATTGGAAAGAAGGGCAGCTGAACTATTGGAAGCATTTGAAATAGATGTTGACCCTGGTACAACTGTCAATACGTTAGGTGTAGGATATTGTCAGCTGATTGAAATAGCAAAAGCCTTATCCCTTGAAGCAAAAATTTTGGTCATGGACGAACCAACAGCCTCTCTTACAGAAGCTGAAACACAAATACTCTTTGGTATTGTCGAGAAGCTCAAGAAAAAAGGAGTTACCATCATTTACATTTCTCATCGGATGCATGAAATATTCCAGATTACAGACACAATCACGGTCATGAGAGATGGACGCCATGTGATAACAACAGAAACCAAGAGCTTGACGATGGAATCCATCATCCATCACCTCCTCGGAAGTACATCTGTGGAAAAAGCATTCAAACGAATAAAAAGAGAAAAGAAACTAACCGGTTCAAACATTTTAGAGGTAAAAAACCTTTCTATTAACGACAAAATTAAGGATATTGAATTTAGTTTAAAAAAGGGTGAAATCATCGGGTTTGCTGGATTGATGGGATCTGGAAGAACCGAAATCGCGGAGGCTATATTTGGACTTAATCCTGCAAAAGAGGGAGAAATCATCCTAGATAATCAAAAGGTCAAAATTAAATCTGTAAAAGATGGTATTAATGCTGGAATTGCTTTGATCCCTGAAGACAGAAGAAGGCAAGGATTAGTATTAATCCATTCGGTAAAAGATAACATGGTCTTGCCTGTAATAAGTAAATTGAGAAAAGGCTTTGTAGTAGATAAAAAGCGCGTAGCAGAAAAGGTTAACTCCTATATTGATGAGCTATCGATCAAAACAGATTCTATGAATAAAGTAATCTCGCTATTATCGGGTGGTAATCAGCAAAAGGTTGTTATCGCAAAATGGTTAGAAACAAATCCAAAGGTACTGATCATGGATGAACCGACAGCAGGTGTGGATATAGGTGCTAAAGGTGAAATCGTTAATGTGATAAGGAGTTTGGCTGATAAAGGTCTCGGTGTCATCCTCATATCTTCCGAATTGGCTGAGCTTATGGCAATCTGTGACAGAATCATTGTCCTAAAGGATGGAAGGATCACTGGTGAATTAGATGGGGAGCAGATCCACTCCGAGGCTGAATTAGAGCACGCCATCCAACATTAAAATTGAATGATAAAATGGATCATTAACGTTTTTGTACTCTTGTTTATTTTGAATATATGTAATCGATTACTTAATGAAGGAAGGATCGTGAACTCTGTTGGGTAAAAAGAAAGTTAGGATAGGAATGATCGGATATAAGTTTGTCGCAAAGGCACACAGTCATGCTTTCCGTGATTTACCGTTTTATTTTGACCCAGAAACTGTTCCGGTATTACAGGCGATTGCTGGACGGAATGAGGACGGTGTTAGGGAAGCAGCTGAAAAAATGGGATTTGCTTCTTATGAAACGGATTGGCGGCGTTTGATCGAACGGGATGACATTGACCTGATTGATATTGTATCTCCAAACCATACACATGCGGAAATAGCGATTGCTGCAGCAGAAGCAGGAAAACATGTATTTTGTGAAAAGCCGCTGGCGATGACGTTATCGGAAGCCAAGCGAATGCTTGAGGCGGTTCAGAAGGCTGGGGTAGTGCACATGATCGGCCACGCTTACCGTTATGCACCAGCAGTACAATACGCCAAGAAACTGATTTCGGAAGGTCGGCTTGGCAAAATTTATCATATACGCGCCACCTATTTACAGGACTTTATTATAAATCCCGACTTCCCATTGGTCTGGCGCTTGCGGAAGGATGTAACTGGATCAGGAGCTTTGGGAGATATAGCAGCCCATATTTTGGACCTGGCGCGGTTTTTGGTCGGGGAATTTACAGAAGTAACAAGTATGATGGAAACGTTTATTAAGGAACGGCCGCTTGAGAAAGCGAGCTTTGGCTTAAAAGCAATAGGCGATAAAACGGCCAAAGGCACTGTTGAAGTGGATGATGCCACCGCTTTTTTAGCCCGCTTTGAAAACGGAGCGCTGGGTGTATTTGATGCAACTCGTGTAGCAGCTGGCAATCGTAATGGTAATCGCTTTGAAATTAATGGCGAAAAAGGATCCATCCGCTGGGATTTAGAGAATATGAATAACCTCCAAGTGTATTTTACGGATGATGAGCCGGGGCTGCAAGGGTTCCGCACCATCAACTGTACGGAAGAGCATCATCCTTATGCCGGAGCGTACTGGCCACCAGGCCTCATTATCGGCTATGAGCATACCTTTATTAACCTGATGTCAGATCTGATGGATGGAATTACAAATGGATACAGCCCATCCCCGAATTTTGTTGATGGAGTTCGCAATCAGGCTGTTCTGGATGCGGTGGAAAAATCGGCTAATTCAAGACAGTGGGAAAAGATTGAAAGGGAATAAATAATAGGGAGTCACCATCTCCCTTTTCACGTTCTTCTTTTCGAATCATTTTGTATTTATTTTCACAAAGAGAGTAGGATTGTTTATGAAAATTGGATTTATGACAAATGCATGGGGCTATACAGTGGGCCATCCAAATGGCGTTCCATCGATCAAAGATTTGTTCTACTTGTCTACGGGCTCTATCGAAGAGGCGGTTAAGATCATTGGTAAAACGGGCTTTGGGAGAATTGAGATCTTTGATGGGAATTTATATAGCTATATTAATAGAAGAGATGAATTTACTGACCTGTTGAGAGAAAACCAAGTAGAATTAGCGGCTGTTTATACCGCTGCTAACTTTATATTCGATGAAATCCTTGAAGAAGAATTTTACAAAATTGACAAGGCCATTACAGCAGCAAAAGTATTTGGAGCAAAGCACCTGATTGTCGGGGGCGGAGCAGTAAGACGGGACGGTATCAGGGAAAGTGATTTTACGAAACTTGCATCGGGCTTAGATAGAGTTGTGGATTTATGTGAAGAGAATGGGTTAATGGCCAGCTTCCATCACCATCTTGACTCCATGGTAGAAACAGAGGAACAACTCGATCAACTGATGCCGCAGACGAAAATCAATCTTTGTGTCGATACAGGCCATATCCATGGTGCTGGAGGAGATGCACTGGCAGTCGTAAAAAGATATGTTGATAGAATTCGTTATATGCATTTGAAGGATTTTGGGGTTGGAAAATTCCAGCCGCTAGGCAAGGGTGATGTGAATTTTGAGGAGATTTTTAATATCATTCAAAATCATGGAAACAACGTTGAATTCACAGTCGAGGCCAATGATATCGGAGACGATGTGGAATACCTGGCAGAGCACAGTTACCGTTATTTAGAGAAATATTTTAAGTAGGTCTGGAGGAGATACAAATGATCGTTTTCACTGCTACTTTAAAAGCTAAGCCAGGGAAAGAAAAAGAACTTGAAGATGCGCTCGTCCATATGGTTTCTGAGGTTCAAAATGAGGAAGGTGCGCTTGTCTATATCCTTCATCGTGTAAAAAATACTCCGGGACAATTTACTTTCTATGAAAAATATATAAACCATGCTGCCTTGGAAATCCATGACTCGACACCACATATGAAGGCATTGCTTAAAAAACTAGAATCTATTTTGTATGATGAAATTAAAATCAGCCATTTTGAAGAAATTGCCTCAATCTCTCGATAACCATTGTTCGGGGGAACTCAACGTGATCTAAAGGAGAGACTGTAATGAGTAACTTTGATTATTTGTTTACACCGTTTAAGCTTGGAAATGTAACGATTAAAAACCGAATTGTTTTTCAGCCGCATTTTGATGCTTTGACATATGAAGATGGTATGCCGCATGAACGGGAAGCACGCTATTATGCTGAACGTGCGAAAGGCGGAGCCGGTTTAATTATCATGTATGGCATAGCCGCTACATTATCTGGACAAATGTCCAATCGATTTGTCCGTGGATGGGACCCTAAAATTGTTCCAGGATTGCGTATGTATGCTGACATGGTCCATGAAAATGGTGCGAAAATCTTTGGCCAAATTAACCATGCTGGTCACACTACTATAAAGAATCCTCCACAAATTTTATTAGCTCCTTCCCAAATGGCGGAACCGTCTAGTCCATTCAATACAAAGGAAATGGAAATAGAAGATATCCAAGAAACGATTGAAGGATTTGCCAAATCAGCTTATCACTATAAACAAGCGGGGTTTGATGGTGTAGAGATTAAAGTGGCACATGATGGTTTATTACGCTCTTTTGTCTCCGAATTTTTTAATAAACGTACCGATGAATATGGCGGTTCATTTGAAAATCGATTGAGACTGCCAATGGAGGTCCTCCGAGCAGTACGGAAAGCCGTGGGGGATGATTACCCGGTAGGTATTCGTCTTTGCCTGGATGAGTTTACCCCTTGGGGCTACGACCTTGAATATGGAATTAAACTGGCAAAGGCTTTTGAGGAAACAGGTCAAGTAACCTACATCAATACCGATGCAGGCTCCTTCTCCAGTTTTTATATGGAAATCCCGCCTATGTCTGTTCCTGCCGGTTTCGCTGTCTACATGGGTGCTTCTCTAAAAGAAATTATCAATCTGCCAATTATCTCTTTTGGCCGACTCAATGATCCTGTTCAAGCAGAGAAGATTTTAGCAGATGGTCATGCTGATCTGGTAGGAATGGCCAGGGCCTTAATCGCAGATCCGGAGCTTCCAAATAAAGCTCAACGCGGCGATGAAGAGGATATTCGAAACTGTATCGCTTGTAATGATGGATGTATCTACCAAGTCATGCAGGATAAACCGATTCGATGCATTCACAATCCTGCTGTAGGGCTTGAAAAGGAACTTGGCATCGGCACATTAAAAGAAGCAGACAAGAAAAAACGGGTTGTCGTGGTCGGCGGGGGTGTAGCCGGCTTGAAGGTAAGTGAAATTGCCGCCTTAAGAGGACATCAAGTTATATTACTAGAGAAAGATGATAAGTTGGGTGGCCAGATTCTTTTAGCAAGTAAGCTGCCACACCGAGATCAGGTACATGGCGTTATCTCTCATTTAATTAAGCGTGTAAATCGTCTGGGTGTAGAAATTTACTATAACATGGAAGCGGATGAAAAGACCGTACTGGATTTTAATCCGGATGTAGTAGTGATCGCAACGGGTTCCAGAGTTTTACCGTTGGATATTCCAGGTGGCAACCAGGAAAATGTCTACAGTGTTTATGATGTGATTGACGGAAAAGCAACAGTCGGAAATCGAGTATTGTTTATCGATCAAAATGGGCATTACAAGGGGGCAGGAGTGGCTGAATTATTAGCTTCTCAAGGCGCACATGTAAATATCGTCACGCATTTAAGCTTTGTAGGAGAAAATTTGGAACCAAGTAATCAGGTAATGTTCTATCAACGCTTTATGGAAATGGATGTAGAAATGACACCGCATCATGAAGTTGAGTCGATTAATGGAAATCGTGCGGTGCTAAAAAATGTATACACTGAAAAGGAAGTCGAAATGGATGGATACGATTCCTTTGTCTATGCCACCCAAAACGGCTCTAACACTGATTTATACTTCTCCTTAAAAGGCAAGTGTAAGGAAATCTATCGTATTGGTGATAGTGCTGCACCAAGGATGATCGAGCAAGCGGTTTGGGATGGAGAGGAAATTGGGCGCAAACTATAGATCGGAATGTTTAGAGGGGAGCATCCTGGTATGAAAAATGTCCTTGTTTTTATTGAAGGAGAAGAAGGAAAAATCACGGAGGATAGTAAGAATATCGTTAAGGACGGCAGAAAGCTGGCCAATCTTTTGGGAGGGAGCCTAATAGGGGCGGCCTACAGCGAAACGATCTCCCGGGAGGAACTAACACAAGCTGCCATAGACGAATTTTGGGAATTGCCTTTTACGAAAGACGATGATCCTTGCGGGCAATTAGCGGGCAGTGGAATAGGAAATATAGTAGGCAGCGCAAAACTGGGCTTACTATTGGCGGCCAATAATTTATTGGGAGAAACCATATTAGCTATTGCCGCAGCTTCCTCGGGCGGCGTATTTTTCCATTCTTGTCGGCAAATTACGATTGAAGCTGGTGACTTTAAAATACATCAATCGACCTATGCCGGCAAAGTGGATGAAGTTCGGATACTGCCAGGACATTCAAATGTTTGTTTTGCAACACTCATCCCAAGTGGCACTGGCCGAAGTCCTTATATTGAAAAAAACAATCCTGTTACAGTTCAGACAGTGGATCCACTTGTTAATGGAATTGTGCCGAAAATTATCGAAACCTTTAAAGCCAAAGCGGAAAATATTGATTTAACCGAAGCTGAAGTTGTTGTTGCAATGGGTGATGGTATTGCAAATGAGAAAGGATTAAAGCTAGTTTCCCAGTTTGCCAGTCTAATAGGAGCGACATTGGGGGGAAGCCGGATTGTGGTGGATAACGGGTTTCTCCCGCACAATCGCCTCATTGGTCTGACTGGAAACGTAGTTGCTCCAAGATTGTATGTAGGTGTAGGCGTTTCAGGCGCTCCCCACCATCTAATCGGTATTAAGGAATCGGATGTTATTGTTGGAATTAATTCAGATCCAAACGCACCCTTATTGAAGGTTGCAGATCTTGCCATTATAGGTGATGCGCTTGAAATTTTACCAGCTCTTATTGATAGATTAGGAGGTGACCAAGTTGTCTAGCAAATTTGATGTAATCGTGGTTGGAGCGGGTTTGGCCGGGAGTGCAGCAGCTCTGGAAATGGCAAGGGCTGGTTTGGATGTTTGTATTATTGAACGGGCAATTGTGCCAGGGGAAAAGAATGTAACCGGTGGAGTAATGTTTAAGGGGATATTGGATGAGTTTATCCCGAACTGGAAGAATGAGGCCCCGATCGAGCGTTGGATTACCAAAAAAGGAATTGGAATGGTTACTGCTGATTCTTTATCTTTAATGCAATATGAGACAGAAAGAAATGAAGGTTATAATGCCTGCACATTAAACCGAGTTCATTTCGATAGCTGGCTGGCCGATAAAGCGGAAGAAGCGGGGGCGACCCTTTTAACCAATACATTAGTGGAAGATGTGATTTTGGAGGATGGATTTGTAAAAGGTGTCAAAACCCATCATACCGATGGCTATATATACGCTGATATAGTGATTTGTGCGGATGGAGTGAATTCCTTGGTAGCCCAAAAAGCAGGCTTGCTCAAACAGGATATATCTCCAAAAGATATCGGGCTTGGTATTAAAGAAATTCTGTCACTGCCTGAGGAAACCATTAACGAGCGTTTTGGACTTAAAGGAAGTGAAGGCTGTGCCTATGAGTTTGTTGGAGAGTTTTTAAACGGAGTTTATGGCGGTGCCTTCATTTATACGAACCGTAATACTTTATCAATCGGAATTGTCGTCAATTTAGGGTCAATAGCGGAGACTTCCGTCAACTCCAGAGCGATTTTAGAACACTTTAAAAATCAGCCGCAAATAAAAAAATTTATTGAAGGCGGAAGTTTAGTGGAATATAGTGCTCATTTAGTTCCCGAAGTTGGACTGGACATGGTTCCACAATTATATGGAAATGGGATTTTGGTCACTGGGGATGCTGCGGGGTTGGTGATCAATAACGGCTTTTCGATACAGGGTATGAATTATGCCATCGCTTCTGGAAGAGAGGCAGGAAAAACCGCGGTTAACTGTATAAGACAAGGAAATGTATCGGCTCAGAAATTAGCATCCTATAAACATCAGCTTGATCAGTCCTTTGTTGGAAAAAACCTTAAAAAGTTTCAGAAGACGCATAAGGTCTTGGCTAATCCGCGCATCGGTAAGGAGTATCCTATTCTGATTGATAATATAGCCAAAAACCTATTTGGCTTTGAGGATACGATTCAACCGAGTTTGTCATCAACTCTGAAAAATTCCCTCCGCGGAAACGTTTCTCCGTGGAAATTAATTAAGGACGGCATTGATATTTGGAGGTATATGTAGAATGAATACAACCGAAAAGCTTTTACGTGTTAATTTTAAACCTGATGAAACACCGCATATAAAAGTTGATACCTCGACTTGCAATACATGTTCTACACAAATTTGTCTTAATATCTGTCCAGCCGAACGTTTTACATTAGAATCTGGAAAAATGAGATTTGTAGTCGACGGCTGCCTCGAATGTGGTGCCTGCCGCATTTCTTGCGAGACAGATGCAGTAACCTGGAATTTTCCGCAAGGAGGATGCGGGGTTCGGTTCAGGCTAGGGTAAGAACGATTCGATTTGGAGAGGAGGAGAAGGATTGAAAATTGCAGTACTGGTTACAGAGAAACTAGCTCCAGTTGGAACTCCGATGTTTGCGCAAAATCATAAAGGATTAAGTGATTTGAATACGACTTTATTCATAGATGGATCCGATTCTGCTGCGATGAAGGAAGCGGCAAGACTGAAAGCTAAAATTCCGAATACGAATATTCATGTCTATTATTTCGGAAAAAATCGATATTTGCTTCGCAGTTTACTAGCTTTAGGAGCGGATGAAGCAGAGTTAATTCGGATCAATGAGGGACAAAATCTTTTCGAAATGACAAAAGCGGTAAGCGAAATCCTTGTTGAGCAGAAATATGATATGATCATGAGCGGCCAACAGGGAGCCGGAGCAAATGGTGTTGGGGCTGCTCTTTCCAATTTAATCGGGGTGACATTGATTAATTCATTACTCGGACTTGAGAGTGTTACAAATGATAAATATGTTGCCACTCGAACCCTTGGCGCCGGAAAAAGGCAAAAACTAACGTTTCAACTACCTGCATTGATAATGTGTGATCAGACAATGGAACATGATGAGGAACAATCCCTTCCCCATGTTCTTCAGGCAGCAAAAATAAAGGTAAAAGAACTTGTGCTGACGACTCAAATGAAATCGGATCGAATGACGCTGCAAACGCCAAGTCCTAGACCTAAAAAAATCTTTATGCCCGACAACAATATCAGTGCACATAAAAGATTGAAACAAATCCTTACAGGTGGCGTTAAAGAACGATCGGCCAACCGTTTGGAAGGGGAGCCAAAGGATGTGGCTCAACAATTTATTCATTTTCTAAAAAAAGAAGAGGTAATAAAAAAATAAATTCTCATAGAAAAGGAGTGAATCGGTATGAAAAAAATAAAGGTTGGGATCATTGGAACGGGTTTTATTGGCCCAACACATATTGAAGCGATCAGAAGACTTGGATTTGTTGAAGTAGTGGGGCTTGCGGAAACAAATCAAGAAGCTGCTGAAAAAAAAGCAGCCGAGCTAGGAATTCCGAGAGCATATGGTGATTACCGGGATATGCTGAAGGACAGTGAAATTCAAGTTGTGCACAACTGCACCCCGAATCACCTTCACTTTGGAATTAATAAAGAGATTATTTTAGCAGGTAAGCATGTCATCTCCGAAAAACCACTGGCGATGAACAGTGAAGAATCAGCAGAATTGCTGGAGTTAGCAGAAAAACATGGAGTCGTCCATGGAGTGAACTTTAATTACAGACAGCATGCAAGCGTGCAAAATTTACAGGCAATGGTCGCTAATGGTGATCTAGGAAAAGTGAATCTGGTTCATGGAAGCTATCTGCAGGATTGGCTAATGTATGAAACTGATTTCAACTGGCGCCTCGCTCCTGAAGTGGGCGGGAAATCACGTGCGGTGGCAGATATTGGTTCACACTGGTGTGATACGGTCCAGTTTGTAACAAGAAAGCGGATTGTCGAGGTGTTTGCGGATTTAGCTACGGTGATTCCGGTAAGAAAGAAAGCGAAAAATGTGATTGCTACGTTTAGCGCTCAGAATATAGATGAACAAGAATATGAAGAGGTTCCAATTAATACTGAAGACTATGCTTCCGTTCTTGTTCGCTTTGAAGACGGCTCAAGAGGAGTCTTTACGGTATCTCAAGTAAGTGCTGGACGGAAAAATAGACTAAGTTTTGAAATTAACGGAAGTAAGAGCTCTACATTCTGGAACCAAGAGGAGCAAGAAAAGCTATGGATCGGACATCGGGATAAAGCAAATGAACTTTTGTTAGCCGATCCTGCATTGTTTGCTGCTGAAGCAAGGTCCTCCATCCACCACCCTGGCGGCCATAATGAAGGCTGGCCGGATGCTTTGAAAAATATGATGTTAAACTTCTATTCGTTTGTTCGCGATGGCAAGAGCCTGAAAACAGACAAGCCTTATTTTGCAACATTTAAAGATGGACATATTTCCATGTGCATTACCGATGCGATTTTGGAAAGCCATCAGCAGCAGAAATGGGTCAAGGTTCAGACTGGCAAGGGGGTTCTGGCATGAAACTAGGTGTATTTAATCCTTTATATCAGAATCTGCCTTTTGAGGAAATGCTCGATAAATTAGTACGGATGGGTGTCGAAGCAGTGGAATTGGGGACAGGAAATTATCCCGGGAACCATCACTGTAATCCGGATGAATTACTTGAATCTCCCGAGAAAGCAAGCTCCTTCCTGCGCGAGATTGAAAGCAGAGGGTTAACGATCAGCGGTCTAAGCTGCCACGGAAATCCGCTGCATCCGGATAAAAAGTTTGCGAAGGATTCCCATGAGGTTTGGAGAAAAACTGTTTTGTTAGCGGAGCGGCTGGGTGTGCCGGTTGTGAATGGTTTTTCCGGATGCCCTGGTGATCATGCAGAAGCTAAAAATCCGAACTGGGTCACTTGTTCCTGGCCGCCAGAATATTTGGATGTGTTGAACTGGCAGTGGAACGATGTGGTCATTCCGTATTGGAAAGAGGAAGCACAATTCGCTAAAAATCATGGCATTAACCAAATTGCCCTTGAAATGCATCCGGGATTTGTGGTTTATAATCCTGAAACATTATTGAAGTTGAGGGAACATGCTGGAGAAAACATCGGTGCGAATTTTGATCCAAGCCACCTTGTTTGGCAGGGAATCGATCCAGTTGAAGCAATCAAAAAGCTTGGCCGCGAGAATGCAATCTTCCATTTCCACGCAAAGGACACGTATTTAGATCGTGCCAATATTCGTGTAAATGGTGTTTTAGATACAAAGCATTATTCCGAAATATTAGACCGCTCATGGACTTTTAGATCAGTCGGTTATGGTTCTGATGAAAAGTTCTGGAAAGATATTGTCAGTACCTTGCGTGCTGTCGGATACGATTATATCATTTCCATTGAACATGAGGATATGCTTGCGTCTACGGATGAGGGGTTAAGCAAGGCAATTTCCCTTCTAAAAGGAGCTATGTTTAAGGAGCAACTGACTGAGATGTGGTGGGCTTAAGCTACAAGCGCTGATAAGGGCCCTGAGTGAGGAATTAAAATTTAAGAAAAAATTAACTTTTTGGAGGCAGTACAATGACAACAATGAATGCCGTATTTTTTCCGGGAGACAAAAAGGTGGAAATTCGGCAGATCGACATTCCAACTCCTGGCCAAGGAGAAGTATTGGTTCAATTAAAAGCATCCGCTATTTGCCGCAGTGATATGAGCTTATACTATGGTACTTCTGTTTTTGAAGGAACAAAATGCGGTTGTACGGTTCCAGGCCATGAGCCGGCAGGGGTAATAACAGAAGTTGGTAATGGTGTATCAAATTTCAAGCCGGGCGACCGTGTTGCCGTTTACTTAGCACTAGGATGCGGTGAATGTGCTCATTGTAAGAGCGGCTACAAAATGTTCTGTAAAGAATTTAAGTGCATTGGCTTTGATTCCCATGGCGGTGACGCTGAGTACATGGTTGTTCCAGCAGAAAACTGCATGAGACTCCCTGATAGCATGAGCTTCGTAACGGCAGCGGTTTCAACAGACGCAGTAGGAACTCTATATCATGCGCAAAAGAGAATGGGAATTTCCGGTAGAGACTACCTTGTTATTTTTGGAATGGGTCCAATGGGCGGCGCAGGTGTGATGATTGCCAAAGGATTAGGAGCAACGGTTATCGCTGTTGATATGCTTGATGAGCGCTTGGAGCTTGCGAAGGAATTGGGGGCAGATTACACCATCAACGGTAAAACGATGAATGTCCAAGAAGAAATCGCCCGAATTACCAAGGGTGCCGGCGCAGACGCAGCGATTGATTGTTCTGGAAGCCCTTATGGTGAAAATGATGCACTAGATTGTGTCAGAGCGCACGGGCGCGTGGCGTTTATTGGCGAAAGTAAAGAAACAAATATCAAGCCTAGTCAGCAGTTAATTCGTAAACAAATTACGGTGATGGGTTCTTGGTACTTCCCAATTCAAGAATTTGACGAAATTGCTGAATTCATTGTGAGAAAAAATCTGCCTGTTGAAAAATTAGTGACACACCAATTTAAACTAGAAGAAGCTGATACAGCATTCCGTATGTTTGATGAAAGAAAGACAGAAAAAGCAGTGTTTGTTTGGGAATAAACTTATTTTAAATAAAAGGAGCTGTTCGTGATGAAAGGTATTTCATTTAATACATGGGTTTATAGTAGTTTTCCAAATTGGCTTTCTTCTTATCCTCTAGAGGAAGTTATTAACCGTCTCTCTTCATTTGGTTATGATGCCATTGAAATTGGCTGTGCTGCTCCACATGCATGGCCGGACTATTTATCGCCTGAAAGAAGACAAGAAATCAAAAAATTATTAAATGAAAAGAATTTGAAGGTTTCATCGATGCTCCCGGCACCAGGCGGCGGCCCAGGGATGAACCCAAGCTCTCCTTTAAAAGAAGAAAGAGAATTTACCATTAATCATTATAAAGAAGTAGTCCGTTTAGCGCATGAATGGGAATGTCCGACGGTCATGTGGATTGCAGGCTGGGTTGTTTTTGGAACTTCACAGCAGGAGGCATGGAACAATAGCTTAGAAGGGCTCATTGAAGTAGCAAAATATGCAAAGGATCTTGGAGTGACTCTAGTTGTCGAACCAACTCCGGCGGACAGCAATTTAATTGAAACGGCTGACGATGCTCTTCTTTTAGCAGAGCAATCCGGTATGGATAATGTAAAGGTTATGTTTGACACGTTCCATGCTTTATACCGCAATGAGGTTGCCAGCGACTATGTATACCGAATGAAGGACAAGCTTCACCATGTTCACATCTCTGACAATGACCGCCTTCCTCCTGGCCAAGGACGCTGTGATTTCGAAGCGGTTCTAAGAGCATTAAAGGATAACAACTATGACGGATATCTATCCATGGAGGTTGGATTCCATGCCAGACAGTCCGAGCCGGATTGGTATGCGAAAACATCCATTGCTTACTTGAAAGAAAAACTAAAAGAAATTGGTTGGGAGTACAAATAATCCTTACATGTTAAGGTACAAAATGATTACGGGGCAGTCCCAGACAAAATAAGTTTCCCAGGAACCGCCCCGTTGATGCTTCCCAAAAATGCGTTTCTTTACTTCTTTTATTTGTTACGATAAGGGGGCAATCCCGTGCAAAAATCCTCCATTTTATTAGATACTCCTCGATTTATAACTGCATCAGAAATCAAACCAAAAAATCCAATGTGGATTAAAAAACATACCGACGCTGACTATACAGAGATTATTTTTATAGAAAATGGGCGTGGAGATTTTAAATTTGAAGATAAACTTTTAGTCGGAAAAGAAGGAGACCTTATTATTTTAAATCCATTAAGTCATGTTGAGGGGAAATCTAGTATAGACAAGCCCCTTAAAGGGATTTCTATCTGTTTTTCCAGTCTCCATATCAATGGAAACCAGAAAGGTTTTTTGATAGATTCCACGGATCCTCCGATTATTCCTCTGATGGAAGAAAAAAGGGAGATTCAACATTATTTAAATGTTATATTAAGTGAATATGATACGAAACGTGCCGGATATCAAGATATCATATCCTCAATATTACGAACAGTGATTATAAAAGTTAGTCGTCTTTTGAAAAATGTCAATCATCCTTCCCACTCTTCCTTTTGTCTGAAAGTAAAAAAATATATAGAAGAAAATTTTCGGCAAGAGCTGACTTTAAACGAATTAGCTAACCTCGTTTATGTAAGTCCTTACCATTTAGCTCATGTTTTTAAAGAAGAGGTAGGGTTGCCGCCAATTCAGTACATGATTCAGTGCCGTATAGAAGAAGCAAAAAGGTTACTAGAGCATTCCAACCTTTCTGTGAGAGAAATAGCATCATTAATAGGCTATGAAAATGCTAATTATTTCAATCTGCTTTTTAAAAAAATCACAGGGAGCCCGCCGGGAAAATATAGAAAGATTAAAGTATAGATAAATAGTTGTGATTTGAATATAGTGATGCTCAAGGCAAAAATCTGTAGTTTTTTCCGCAATATTTTTAATTATATTTTGTTATTGCATCGTGTAAACTTTTGGTAATTAATATGTATCTTCGTTGGTAGGTGAATTTATGCTTCTAGAATTAAAAAATATTCATAAATCTTTTTTTTGTACGAAAGTTTTAGAGGAAATAGACTTTGAATTAAAATCAGGTGAAGTCCATGCCATTATCGGGGAAAATGGAGCAGGAAAAAGCACCTTAATTAAAATGATTGCCGGCATTTATACCTCCGATGAGGGAGAAATTTATATAAATCATGAAAAAGTTAAAATTTCATCCACTCAAGAAGCTCAAAAACTAGGAATTTCAACTATTTACCAGGAACCAATGTTAGTTCGAAGTATGAGCATTGCCGAAAATATCTTTTTAGGTAATTATCCTAAGCTCTTAGGGTTCATTCCGAATTTTTTAAAGATGAAGAATGAAGCAAGGCGCGTATTAGAACTCCTTGGGTGTCCAATGAATCCCAATACGCTTGTTTCTTCAATAGATCCTGGTGAACGATATATCGTTTCCATTGCTAGAGCTCTTAGTAAAAAGTCAAAAGTTTTAATAATGGACGAACCAACGGCAAACTTAAATGAGGTAGAACGGAATCGTTTGTATACACTAATCAGGGAATTTAAAAAGCAAGGAATAGGAATTATCTTTATTTCCCATTATCTGGATGAAGTTATCAAAATCAGTGATCGGGTGACTATTTTAAGAGATGGCCGACATATCAGTACGAATGATATCAACACTGTAAATAAACGTGAAATGGTAAAACAAATGATTGGAAAGGATATTCGTCATTATTTCCCGCCTATTTCAGATCATCGAGGGGAAGAGATGCTGCGAGTTGAAAATTTGTCGCGAGCACCTTTATTAAAAAATATGAACTTCTCTTTATATGAAGGCGAAATACTTGGAATAGCAGGCTTATCAAGATCAGGCCGAACTGAGTTATCTAAAATCATCATAGGGCAAGTGACAAAAGATTCAGGCCATATTTATTGGCGAGGTAAAGAAATTAAACTAGAGCATCCCTACGAGGCTGTAAATAAGCATATTGGATACGTTAGCGAAAATCGTCTAGAAGAGGGCCTTTTGACGAATATGGATATATCGCAAAATCTTACGATATCCAGTTTGGATAAATTCAATAAATGGCAGGTTATTCAGCTGAATGAAGAGCAGGACACGGCGTTAGAAAAAGTAATGGAACTGGATATCAAATTAAAACATATCCATGATCAAATTAAGTATTTGAGCGGGGGAAATCAGCAAAAAGTTATACTAGGGAAATGGCTGGTCGCGGACAGTGAATTACTATTAATAAATGAACCGACTAGAGGGATTGATATCGGATCAAGATGTGAATTATATTTAGCCATTCATGATCTTGCGCAGAAAGGGAAGGGGATCATGGTTATTTCCTCTGACATTAGCGAACTAATCGGCTTGTGCAATAGAATCTTAGTTTTGCGTGATGGGCAAATAGTAGACGAAATTCATCATACCGAAGCATCTGAAGAAAGAATCAGGAGAATCGCTATTCAATAACTTTTAAGTCTTTCCACGTAAAGGAGAGGCTATTTTTTATTTTTTGTAAGCGTTAACAATAATATGTATTACTATTCGCAATTTTATTAATTTTTAATCATTTATTATACGTGTACTATAAAAAGTGTACAAACGATCATTTAATATCAGGGGGGTAAGAGAAAACGATGAAAACAAAAAAATTTGCGTCCATTTTAGGTAGTTCACTGCTGACGTTAGGTTTGTTGGCAGGTTGCGGAGCAACACAAGAAACAGCGAAAGAAACTCAGGCATCTCAAAAGGAAGCTGCTAATGGGTTAGCGGCGCTGCCGCCTTTAAAGGAAGAAAGTGCGTTAGGAAAACCAGCCAGTGTAGAAACTTTGGAATTAACACCACAGGAAATTGAAAAAATTAAAGCGATGAAACCATTTATTGGCTATTCTGTACACTTTGGTGACATCGCGTCAGAGAAGGTTATTGGCCAGGCGATTAAAGAGACAGTTGAATCTTTTGGCGGAAAGTATGTTCAAACCGATGCACAAAGAAACCTAAATAAACAATTGAGTGACGTAGAGTCCTTAATTCTTCAAAAGGTAAATGGCGTTGTAGCGATTGGGGTAGATACAGCCGCATTTGGACCTGCGGTCAAGAAGTTAAATGAGGCAAACATTCCGGTTGTCCTTGGCGGCGGGCCTCCAAACCAAGGTGATTTTACTAGTTTAGTAGATCCAGATGGATATGGCGGCGGATTTGCATCAGGAAAAGCTTTAGTGAAAAAGCTGAAGGAAGAAGGAATTAAAAGTAAATCTTTAGCTACGATGGGCTTAAGAGCATATATTCTAACGTGTGAACAACGAGTAAGAGGGTTCGAAGATGCCGTTCGTGAAGAAGGATATAAAATTGTTGCCAGGGGTCAGGCGGATACAGCAGACCAGGCTCAGCAAGAATTTGAAAATATCTTAACTGCACACCCGGATGTAGTCGGAGGATTTGGCGTTTATGAAACACCGGCATTAGGAATGGAAGCAGCGGTAAGAACATCTGGACGTGATGATGTATTTGTTGTAACGCATGACTTAAGTGACCATTTAGCGCAAGGTATGGCAAAAGGAAATAAAATCGTTGTTTTCACTTCTTCTCAAGACTTGTATGCAGAAGGAAAATATAAGACTTTAGCCGTGTTGAAAAAACTTGCAGGCGGCGAAGTTCCTAAATATGTAACAGTGCCGACATTAGCTACTTCACCAGATAACGTTAAAGAACAATATAAGACTGTATTTCAAAAGACTTTAGCCAATTAATTGGTTAAAACTTTTGTTTCTGGGTTAGATTCTATTTAACCCAGAAACATTTCTAGGGGGGGTAATCTTGGTTAGTAATGTCCTTGAAATGAAACAAATAACGAAAGTTTTTTCGGGTTTTAAGGCTGTCGATAACGTAGACTTTGACTTGAGAAAAGGAGAAGTTCACGCTTTGCTGGGTGGGAATGGGGCTGGAAAAACAACCTTAATGAAGATTCTTGCCGGAGTGTATCGACCTGAAAATGGCAGTATTCTGATAGATGGGAAACAAGTACAAATTAACTCAAGAAGTTCATCGCAGGAACAGGGAATTGCCATGATTTTTCAAGAGTTAAGTGTATTGCCGAATCTGACTGTTGCCGGAAATATATTTCTGTCCAGAGAAAAGAAAAAGGGTATCCGGTTAGATGATAAACAAATGGAAAAAGAGGCACAAACGCTTCTTGAAAGTCTGGGAATGAATTTATCCCCATCCCAGATTGTAAAAGATTTAAGTATGGGGGAGAGGCAGTTAATCGAGATTGCCAGAGCCATCTCCAGTGATGCCAAAATCATTGTCATGGATGAACCAACCACAGCGTTAACGCAGGATGAACAGGAAAAGCTTTTTGAAATTATTCGGACGTTAACCTCTAGAGGTACAGCCATTATTTATGTATCGCATCGTATGGATGAAATCTTTGAAATCTCCAATCGGATCACCGTACTAAGAGATGGCAAAAAAATTGAAACACTTCAAACACAAGAGGCAAACACGAAACAAATTATTAATATGATGATTGGCGATAATGAGTTGTTGTACGATTCATCCGTAAAAAGGAAAAAGACGGGTAAAAAAGCTAGTCCTCTTTTACAGGTAAAGAATCTGACAGGACAAAAATTCAGCAATCTCAGTTTTGAACTTTTTGAAGGTGAAATCTTAGGGATTTCAGGGTTACTTGGAAGTGGCAGGACGGAGATTCTAAGGGCTATCTCAGGAATTGATCCAATAATCTCAGGAACAATCCAATTAAATGGTGAAGTTGTAAAGATAAAATCTATTCATGATGCCATTCGATTAGGGATTATTATGGTCCCTGAAGATCGTAGGAATGAAGGAATCATCCCTGGTATGTCAATAAAAGAAAATGTTACTTTAACGAATCTGCCTCAGTTATTCCCCAAAGGCCTTATTAAATCTAGGGAAGAGGACAGGATTGCCAAAGAAAATATTGACCATTTAAACATCCGTCCAGGTGATCCAAAGAAGAAAGTTGGGAAGCTAAGCGGTGGAAATGCACAAAAAGTTGTCATTTCCAGATGTTTAAACCTGAATCCAAAAATTCTATTGCTTGATGAACCGACTCAAGGAATTGATATAGTCGCTAAAACAGAACTGCAAATGTTATTTCGCCAATTGACAGAACAAGGGATGTCCATTATCGTGGTTTCTTCCGAATTACCTGAATTAGTGTCGCTGGCAGATCGTACAATCGTTCTCTATGACGGAAAGGTTAAGAAGGAATTGGCAGGTTCAGAGATTACGGATAAAAGCATTTTATATTTTGCCACTGGGGGTGTTTAAATGAGTTTAGGAGTGGAAAGACAAGTAATCAATTCAAAACCGAATCATAAAAAGAATTTACAGATAGGGAAAATCTTAACCTCATCACAGGCCATCATTTTTATAGGGCTTGTCATACTAGCGGTTGTGTTTAGCTATCTTTCACCCTATTTTTTAACCTTTAGCAATTTTATGAATATTATTCGCCAAATGGCGATGATTGCAATTGTGGCTTTTGGAATGACGTATGTCATCATTGCCGGTGAAATTGATTTATCAGTAGGATCCATTATCGGAATTACGGGAATGTTCGCTGCCATCACGATTCAAAAAGGCATGAATCCGATTCTAGTAATATGTTTATCTCTCGTATTAGGTGCCTTAATAGGGTTATTTAATGGAATGATGGTCGTAAAGGTTCGGGTTACAGCCTTTTTAGCTACATTAGTGACCATGTCCGTATTAAGGGGGCTGTCACTCGCTTCAAGTCCTGGTTCAGCACCAATCACGATTGACTCATCTACTTATGTAGATTTAACAACCATGAATATTGGACCGATTCCCATTGTCCTGATTTATCTCGCTGCGATTTTAATTATGGCCCACTTTACTCTGAACAGAACTGTTTTTGGAAGACATATCTACGCTACGGGCGGCGGTCCGATTGCAGCATCCTTAGCCGGAGTGAATGTAGGCAGAGTGAAAATTATGGTTTTCGTTATTTGCGGCTTTCTTTCAGCGTTTAGCGGGGTTGTGTTATCCGGGCGTCTATCAGCAGGTCTTCCTGATTCCGGTACAGGCTGGGAACTGGATGCGATTGCCGCAGTTGTTCTGGGAGGAACAAAGTTTAGCGGCGGTCAAGGTACTGTTCTTGGTACGATTGGCGGTGCGCTTATCATCGGCGTACTAAGTAATGGATTAACTCTATTAGGTATGACCTATGCCTATCAATTAATGATTAAAGGTGCCATCATTGGCTTGGCGGTTATCTTAGATATCTGGGTTCGCAGAGAAGAAGCTTAAAAGTTAAAAAACTTGGAAAAAACGGCTTGTTGTGGTAGGCGGAGGTACAGAGGGGTTACTATCAAGAAAACACCTGAATCCATTTCAGGCCATTACTAAATAACAACCAGAAGTGAAATAAAGGGGCTCAGTTTCTAGAGCCTCTTTTACCAGTTCCCATCATTTCTGTAAAACATTTAAGAAAATCACCGGAAGAACGTTTATCGATGTAGTGAATATGTATCGAATAGAAGAAGCTGAAAAATTACTTTTAAATACGGATATGGCTCTCACTTTAATAGCTGAAAAAATAGGATGTTGCAATGTTAATTATTTTGGAAAATTGTTTAAGAAATATAGAAACAAAACCCTTCAGAGTATTTATCGTTGGCGTTGATGGTACTCCCGAAGCTCTTGAACAAATTCGCCAAGGTAACATTGATGGTACAATCCAACAAGATCCGATTGCGATGGGAGCTAAAGCAGTTGAACTTGATGTTGACGCTTTAAATGGCAAACCTGCACCAGCAGATCCAATCCTCCTTCAACCTGTTAAGACACCTATTTAGTATTTCATTAGATAGGCGCTTTTTGTATTCCAAAAGCACTTGTATATCATCTTTGGGTTTTAATCTGGAATCGGGTGTTTGATATCAAAAATTTGTGAAATTCTTATATTTTAATAAACAAAAAAACACCACCATTATCGTTTAGTTATCTAATACGATACAGTGGGTGCTTTTCCTTGTCTCTTTTATCTCAATTTCTCCGGAACCGGCTTTTTGAAATGTAAATTATTTGTAGTGTGAAAATCCTTCTAGAAAAAGAACTAAGATATAAACTGACTTTGAAGGTTAAAAACCTTATTTAAAGCCAAGATTACACCATCATGATCAATGATTTGTTTTACCACGATTTTTCCCTATCTAAATAAACTCCAAGCGGGAAGGAAGACAGGTGTGAAGGCCTTAATGTTCAGCGCCATCGTATTAAGTATAACGCATGCAATTGAAATCTCTGTTCTAGGGGCAAAAATATATAGCCGGGCCACTTTTCCTTTGTATTCCACGATGATTTATGTGAACATAGCAGATTTCCTGCAGCGAGTAGACGCGATTGCCATTCTCGCTTTAATTATTGGTGATTTTTTCAAGGTATGCATCTATTGTTATGCCGCCGTAATTGTGGCATCGGATTTATTCAAGATACAGACCAAACAAAAGCTGATAATCCCTTTTGGAATTATTGTTCTTTTTCTCACAATGATGATAGCTAGTAATTTGTTGGAACAATTTGAAGAGGGGAAACTTGTTCTGAAGTTTCTCTTGCCCCTTTTTTCTGCTGTCATTCCCTTACTTCTTCTAGTGGTCCATCTGCTTCGTAAACGATTGGGCCTTTATCGTTCCAATATATCTGGGGACCATAAATAATCAGCTAAGAATTTTCACGCGTTTGTGTTTGTTTCCTTTGTTTAAAGAAAGAAAACATGGATGGAATAAACATTATTGATAGCATTATGAACAAGATAACGTATTCCGGAAGGGTCATAACCCAAAACGGGTTCTTCAAATTTGTTATAGACATAATAAGACTCATTCCCATCATCAAATCCATCATGATTGCAATAGCCGTACTTAAGAAAAAGACCAAGAAAAAAAGAACCAATATTTTCATGCAAGAAGCATCTCCTGTATATCTTATTCATGATAATTACCTGATATTTTCCCCTGTTTATAAGAAAGTAATTCAGGAAAGATTTGATTTTTCCGAGGAGTATCATAAGCGTTAACCCCTAACAGAAGGGTGATAGATTAAAGGATGGAAAAAGTAAAAATTAACGCAAGGCAATTGTTTGACTTATTGGTATTGTTTGAATCTGGTAAATAAAACGGAGTAAAATAGAGAATAGTTGGAATTTGCTTTTTAAACCCACTTGATTAGTGGGCTTATTTTTATTAGACTATATTTTCTTTTTCACATAATCATTGCGATACTTAGCAGGTGAAACATTCATCATCGTAGTAAATACGCGTGTAAAGTAATGCACTGAGCCAAAGCCGGTAACATCGGCTATCTCTTTAATAGGAATGCTTGTCATTTCAAGCAGGCGAGCCGCCTCTCTTACCCTTTCCTTGCGAATATAATTGGAGAAACTTTCACTCAGTTCATTGGAAAAGAGCCTTGATAAATGACGACTAGAAATGTGAAGATAGTTGGCGACATCTTCTAGCTTCAATGGTTCTGATAAATTATCACGAATGAACAGCTTTGCTTGATATAAATGGGTGGGAGAACTATTCGAAAACATTTTTTCTTGACTGGAACTTCTCTGATTTGTTTCGGAAAACATAGTGCTAAAGGACAGTATGAGCGTGTGTGCCATACTAGTAATGAAGTTTAAATCGTTGGCACCACCGTTTGACGAACAATCTACCAATGCCCTCCATATTAAGGCAGTTGGGGAATCATCAGCAGCACTGATACAAATCTTATTTGTTTTCGCCAGTAGATTAAACATCCTAATGGCATCATCCTTTGATTTTTCATGTAAAATCTCGAAAGCAACAAATACAAGAAAAAGTCCTGTTTCGCTTAAAATTTGGTGTTGAATGTTCGGACGGGATAAAAATACTGTCCCTTTCTTTAACGTATATTGTTCATCCAAGTCCTTATAAAGTCCGTCCCCGCTTAGTACATAACACACCTCAAAAAATGAATGCCTATGTACCGGATTGTTAAAATGCCCCGGGTTAACGCCCCAATAATGCACCTTAAAGGAAATTTCTTCTCCAAACGTCCACATTGCATATTGATTCAAAATTCCTTCACTGACTTTACTTGATTGGACGACCAAAAATATCCCTCCGATGTCTTCAAAAGACAAAAAAGTAGCCTATTCCGATAAAGACTGAAATTCATTAATTTTTTAAAATTATAACAAGTAAACTATCAATCTTAAAGGAGGAAATATCATGATTACTTCAAAGGATGCTGATTTTTACAAAGAAAATGGATACTTGCTTGTTAAAGGGGTTTTTACTAAAGAGGAAGTAGAACGAATGAAAAATGCGGTCGAAGGTATTATTCAACGTGCAGCAAATACAAAACATGATCGAAATCATGCATGGCAAGGGGAGTACATCCCGCCAAACGAGTTAAAAAAACTTGTTTTAAAAGGGTTTCATGACGTTCATTATCATGACGCATCTTTCTCTAGGGCCGTTATCCATCCCAATATGGTGTCTATATTGCAAAAGCTGATCGGACCGAATGTGCAATTACATCACTCCAAAATGCTGGTTAAACCACCTGAAAAGGGAGCAGCTTTTCCAATGCATCAGGATCATCCGTATTTTCCACATGAAAGTCATACCATGTTAGCGGCTAGTGTTCATCTTGATGATGCAGACTTGGAAAACGGATGCCTGAGGGTCATCCCAGAATCTCATAAACAAGGTCCCATCTCTCATGTAGGGCGTCACTACTTAAATCATAAGGAATATCCAATTTACATAGGGACTCCGTGCCCTGCCGAAGCAGGCGATGTTCTGTTTTTTAATTATCTAACAATACATGGTTCAGGTAGTAATCGAAGTGACCGGCCGCGTAGAAACGTATTATTCCAATATCGTGATCCGTCGGATAAACCGACTGCAGATGTACACGTGAACTGGGGGCAAGGATTAATGGTCTGTGGAGAAAATCCGACGTTTCGTGATTATCACGCTGATTTTGCCTCAAAAGTAGTATTTTGAGTCTCCTACACAAGAAGAGCTTGAATCATAATTGAATGTTTAATTTTTTGGAAAAATATGACTAGAAGCGGAATTTTTGGGGATTCACGGTAATCTTGTCTGATTACCGTGAATCCCCATTATTGTCTTTTATAAAAAGCAAAAACTTTTCAGTAAAGTAACTTCAAATCATAAGCCTTTCTTGTAATCGGCGAGAACTTCATCAATTAAGCGGCGGGCGACACCGGCGAACACGGGGTTGCTGCTTTGGTAGTAAGGAAGGGCAGTCAGTCCTACTGACAATGCCCAGCCGCGCCCTCGTGCCCAGGTTGCGTCATCAACTGAATGCGCTGCACGCAACATTTCCCGGCTTTCGACGGAAAGCAAATTCCACGCGAACATCCAGTCATTTGCGGGATCTCCCACACCAAGGCCCCCGAAATCAATGACGGCACTGAGTCGCCCTTGTTCGACAAGCAGATTCCCGGCAAGAAGATCTCCATGGATCCAGACGGGCGGTCCGTCCCACACTGGTGTCTGGAGAGCTGCTTCCCACGCTAGGGTTGCTGCATCGGTATCAATCGTGTTGTGCAGATTTGCCATTGCTTCGCGGACACCGTCGTCTCGCATTGCCAGTGGCAGGCCGCGTCCAAAGTTGTGATGCCCTGGGGGCGGACCGCCTTCGGGATTGATCCGCTGCAGGGCGGTAACGAATTGAGCCAGTTCAGTCGCCGCTTGGTATGGATTGTCAATATGCCCCATAATTGCGTTTTCACCCTTGATCCATCGATATACAGACCAGTGCCAAGGGTAACCCTCGGCGGGTAACCCAAACGCGAGCGGTTCAGGGATGGTAAGCGGCAGGTGCGGAGCAAGGAACGGCAGCCACCGTTGCTCCTTCTCCACCTGCTGGATGGCCCAATCACCACGGGGTAATCGTACGAACATATCCTCACCGAGTCGATAGATGGCATTTTCCGTCCCGGAGGAGTTGAACGGCTCAAGGAAAAGGTCTGTCCATTGCGGAAATTGTCCGGAAATCAACCGTTTCACGAGAGATAGGTTGATTTCTGGTGCACTATTTGAATTGGTCATGAAGGACCTCCTATTGAAAATGCTATACTATTTTGAAATATCTAAATCAAAATCAGAAGAATTCATAATATCCTTTAATATTTCAGCCGGGTTTTTATGAGTGGTGTCGTAAAGATGTATCTTATTTGCTGGTGAATTCTCAAGTTGATTTAGCAAAAATAAGGAGCGGTCAAATAAAAATTGATCACCACGCTTATTCAAACGTTCTATTAAAATGTCCTCATCAGCTCGCAAAACTACATACTTAATTTTCAGATTCAGATAAGCAAAATGCTTACAGAACCATTCTAATTCATCTTCCACTACTATATCGATAATCACGTTGTAATCATGTTGAATCAATGTTTGCGTTACTGAAAGCATATTTTTCCACATGATTGCTAAATTTTCTTCCCAAGGCGGTGCTGAGTCTTCCTCATACATAGAGAGGAAGTCATCGCCTTTAATAAGGGCACTTTTCTTTACTGTTCTTGCTAGTTCTTTTGCAAGAGTGGATTTACCCACTCCGCAAGGTCCAGAAATAATATAAATGGTTTTCATGTGAATCACTCCGACTGTTTTTTCTGAGCAGTGGACTCTCTTATGATTAATTTGGTAGGTAACAGGATCTCCTGGATCGGTTCATCTTTGTTTTCCATTCTCCAACAAAGCCGTTCGACTGCCTTTTTACCATAATAATTTAAATCGATATCCATTGTCGTAATCCCAGGAGTGGCAATTTGTGATAATTGTCCATTGTCAAAACTGCATACAGAGACATCTTCAGGTACCTTGAAGCCTCTTTGATGTAAAACGGATGTCACTAGAAATCCGTGGCCATCGTTCACGCAAAACCATGCGGAAGGCTGGTCAACAAGGTTATCGATGAATAAATTGATTTCATTTAAATTTTCCTGTGCGTTTGTAAACATGAATACTTCCTTAGGTTGTATCCTATATCTTCTTAAAGCAAGTAAGTATCCTTCTAATCTCTCTTGATAGCTTGGAGAAATATCAACGTCACCGACAAAGGCTATGTCCTGATGTCCAAGTTGAATGAGATGCTCGACAGCCGTAAATGCTCCAAAGCGATTGTTTGTCAGAATCGAATCGGACTGTAAGGAAGGTTCGTGATGATCTATTAAAACCGTAGGGATACCAGTACTAATAATTTTCGCGGTGTAGTCTGTACTAATATGAGATAAGATTATAACTCCATCAATTTCATGATTTGTAAATAAAGAAGGAAGCGTTAAATTATCGATTGAAATGCTATCAATTGGTTCAATAAATAAATTCATCCCACGTGCTCGCAGTTCTTTTTCAATACTTAAGTAAATTTCACCAAAAAAGCTTTTGAGGGAAAAAGCATAATCAGAAGCAATTAGAGCGATGTTTTTTAGTGTCTTTTTTTCAACTTGATTTTGATTCCTACTATTAGAATAGGAATAACCTAGTTCATCCGCAGTATTTTGTACAAGCCTTCGGGTTTCTTCGCTAACTCCCGGCTTTCCAGATAATGCTTGGGAAACGGAGTTTTTCGAGATGTTTAACCGATCCGCTATATCCTGCATGGTCACTTTTTTTTCCATTTCTTTGTTCTCCCTTAATGTATATCATAATAATTAATTATAATTTTTGTAATTACATTGTAACGTTACAAATGGAAAATTACAATAGTTGTGCATATGACAACTATTGTTAGTTATTCGCTTTTAACTTTATAATCTAATGATTAATAGTTGACATTATAAAAATAAGGTGTAATAATTGCACTTGTAAGGTGATTAATAACATTACTGAATAATTATTTTCTTGTTTTGTAATTATATGTTGAGAAATGAGGGGTTTCGGTTAATACCATAATTTTTGACTTGGATTACAAATAGTATACTTTTTTTTGAAAGATATTGGTAGCGCTGTCAGATGAGGAAATGACGCCATTGGAACCAACGTAATAATTTGTATAGTTTACTAATTGGTTAGGGCATTACTACTTTTATAAGAGATTGGATTAGATAGTAGTCATTGGAGGAATAGAAGATGAAAATGAAAAAAGTAGCATCAATCTTATTTGCAGCTTCTCTTACTGTTTCTGGTCTTGCTGCCTGCTCTACAGGTAACAAAGAGCAAGAAACAGGAAAAAAAGATGGAGTAACGACGATCGAATTCTGGGCTGCGCCAAACCCAACACAACAAGTGTATTGGAAGGAAGTAGCAGCAGAGTTTACAAAGGAAAATCCTAAAATCAAAGTTAATGTTAGTCCGATGAAGGAAAGCCCAACATCTGAAGCAAGTATTCAATCTGCAATCGCTGGTAAAAGTGCACCGACTATGTCTGAAAATATTAATCGTGGTTTTGCCGCCCAATTATCTGACAGTAAAGCACTTGTTCCATTAGATGAGTTAGATGGATGGGACGAAGTTAAGAAAAACCGTAACATGGAAAATACGATGAAGAGCTGGGAATTCGCTGACGGCCACCAATACGTATTACCAATTTACTCCAATGCGATGTTATTTGGTTGGAGATTGGACATTTTAAAAGAACTTGGCTATAACGAGCCGCCAAAAACATATAGCGAAATGTTAGATGTGGCGAAGAAATTAAAGGAAAAATATCCAAAGAAATATCTATGGGCAAAAGCAGACCTTGCCGACCCAACAGCTTGGAAAAGATGGTTCGACTTCTTCATGTTGTATGATGCTGCATCAAACGGTAACAAGTTTGTTGAAGGAACGAAATTCACTGCTGATAAAAAAGCTGGCGAACAGGTACTTGGCTTAATGGATGGTCTACGTAAAGCAGATGCATTATTAACAAGACAGTCAAAAGATCCGTTTGAAAGTGGTTTAGGAATCTTCGTCGATGTTGGTCCTTGGACTATTCCTTATTGGGCAGAAAAATTCCCGGATATGAAATTCAACGAAACTTATACTTTAGCAGCACCACCTGTACCAGATGGTATGGATACTGCCAATGTTAAAACGTTTGCTGATACAAAAGGTCTAGTTGTTTACGCTTCTGCAACAAAAGAAGAACAAAAAGCAGCGATGGAATTCATTAAGTGGGTATATTCGAACCCTAAAAATGATGCGAAATGGCTTGAAAAGACAAGCTTACCACCTGCTCGTGATGATTTAACATCAAATGATGCGTTTAAAGCGTTCTTTGACAAAAACCCAGCATTACAACCATATGCAGCTGCCGTTCCAAATGGTGTCCCTCCAATGGATAATGCGAAATACAATGATATCCAAACATTAATTGGTCAACATGCTTTTAATCCAGTGGTCAAAGGTGAGAAAGATCCGAAAACTGCCTGGAAGGACATGCAAGAAGCAATTGAGGGGGCTCTTAAATAATGAGCACTAAGCAAGGAAGGATGGGCTGGCTATTTGCCAGTCCTTATCTTATATATGCGGTCGTTTTCTTTCTAATCCCACTGGGGTGGTCACTGTTTTTATCCTTTACCGATTGGAATTTAATTGCACCAACTTTTAGTTTTGTTGGATTGGAAAATTACATGGAGGCCTTTAAGAGCCCGGGTGTCCAAAGTGCATTTTTTGTAAGCTTTAAATTTATGGCTTTATTTGTACCATTAGTTGTTGCATCTTCGATTATCGTGGCCTTAATCGTTCAAGGATTACCTAAATTTAAAGGGCTATTTTTAATTGGTTTTTTCCTGCCTTATTTAGCATCTGGGGTTGTATCATCATTTATCGTTAAAGGGATTTTATCGTACAACAGTCCGGTAAATGAATTCTTGCGAGACTCCCTTGGATTAGATATTAATTGGCTTGGAAGTCCGTTTGCAGCACTCTTTGTAGTTGCAATGATTATCGCTTGGAAATTCACCGGGTACTACGCCCTTATTTTAACGTCAGGTTTTGAGAGCATTAGTAAGGAAGTATACGAAGCGGCGATGATTGATGGGGTAACTCCTTGGCAGCGTTTCTGGAAAATTACTTTCCCGCTCCTTTACCCTGCTTTATTCACCGTATTAATTTTATCAATCGGTGTTACGTTTGGTATTTTCACAGAGGTTTACCAATTAACAGGCGGTGGACCAAATTTTGCAACCAATACATGGCAAATGGAGATTTTTACAAGAGCGTTCTCAAATCTTCAAGCAGGCTATGCTTCAGCGATTGCAATTATCGCTTCGGTAGTAACGTTTGTTTCAATTTTAATCATTCGAAAACTCTTAGAAATGTGGGGGAAACGAAATGGGTGGAGCTAAGAAAAATGGATTATGGTTTCGTTACCTAATTGCCGTTGTTCTCTTACTGATTATGATCTTTCCGTATATTTATATGGTACTAAATTCTTTTGCTGATTGGGACCAAGTAGATAAGAAGCTAATTCCAACAGAGTACAGCTTGAAATCGTATCAATGGCTGCTCGGTGGAGGAGAAGCGGTCATCCCGAGGCCATGGCTTAATGCGTTTATTAACAGTTTTATTGTATCAGGTGCTTCAACCTTTTTAATGATGGTAACTGGGGTAATGGTTGCTTATGCATTAGCGAAAATGCCCTTTAAAGGAAGAGACACAGTTAATAACGTTATTTTATTTCAAATGTTTTTCCCAGCGATTATTTTGTTAATTCCGACGTTCCTTGTGATTCAACGACTCGGAATGTATGACTCTTATTGGGGAATGATTTTGCCGAAAGCTATGAGTTTGTGGGCAGTGTTTATGTATACGAACTTCTTTAAGGCGATACCAGATACATTTATTGAAGCGGCGAAATTAGATGGTGCGAGTGAATTGCAAATCATGTTTAAAGTCGTGCTGCCAATGTCGAAATCGATTACGACTGTTATCTTCTTATTCTTGTTTATGGAAAGATGGACTGAGTTGTTATGGGATATGTTAGTGGCGAAGAGCGATAATATGCTCACGCTAAACGTCCTTTTATCGCAAATGTTCGGTCCGTACGGCGGGTATCCAGGCCCGATGTACGCAGCATCTGTGTTGTTAACACTTCCGATCATTATTATTTTCTTGCTGTTCGCGAAAAAGTTCCAAGAAGGTATGCAATTTACACTTAAGTAATAGAATTGGAGTTCTAACACTATGGTGAAATGGTGGAAACAATCGACTTTTTATGAAATCTATATGCCAAGCTTTAAAGATGGAAACGGTGATGGAATCGGCGATTTTGTTGGAATCACATCAAAACTCGACTATTTAAAGGAATTAGGGATTGACGGTATATGGCTCACTCCCTTTTATCCCTCACCTAAAGTCGATAACGGCTATGACATTTCTGACTATTATGGGATTGATCCGGATTATGGAACGATGGCGGATTTTGAAACGTTTATTCAAGAAGCACATCAACGTGGTATCAAGGTAATTGCAGATTTAGTACTCAATCACACTTCTTCTGATCATCAATGGTTCCAAGAATCAAAGTCATCAAAGGAGCATCCGAAACGTGATTGGTATATCTGGAGAGATGAGCCGAACAATTGGGAGTCTTTCTTTGGCGGTCCAGCATGGGAATACGATGCTAGGACGAACCAATATTATTACCATGCCTTTGCGAAGGAACAGGTTGATTTAAATTGGGCCAATCCTGAAGTGAAACATGCCATGTTTGATGTGATGAAGTTTTGGCTTGAAAAGGGAATCGATGGTTTTCGGCTAGATGTCATCAACTTCTTAAAGGTAAATGATTCGTTTATTGACAATCCATATGATGAGGAACAAATCCATTTATATGATAAGGATCAGGAAGGTATTTTAGCAGTTATTGAGGAAATTGCCGAGTTTGTACATCAGTATCCGGATAAATTTCTCGTTGGTGAGGTTGGTTCCGAGGAACTGGATATTCTTAAGCAATACTCTGGTCTTAACAAATTAGATGTTGTCTTTAATTTTAATATCGGAAGCATGGAAAATTTTGATGTGGATAAGCTCTATCAGCAATTAGTTGGAACTGAGAAAGCTTATGATTCCACTCAAATTCCAACTTTGTTCTTTTCAAGTCATGATATGCCCCGACATATTTCACGATTTGGCGGTGATGAGGACCGGGCCAAACTAATTGCTGCTTTGATGCTTACAGCGAGAGGTGTTCCGTTCATTTATTTCGGCGATGAAATTGGAATGAGAGATTGTATTACAGACGATATATCGAAAATGAAGGATGTTCAAGGGATCATGGGCTATAAACTCGCATTACAAGCAGGTAAGTCAAATGAGGAAGCCCTAGTTGTTGCGAATGAAAAATCACGCGATAAGTCACGTACCCCGATGCAATGGAATTCACAAGCGAATGTTGGCTTTTCAGAGGGTATACCGTGGATTACGGTTCCAGAGGATGCATACAAAGTTACTGTTGAAGACCAGATAAATGATCCGGAATCGATGTTTTCTTTTTATAAAAGTTTGTTGAAACTGCGAAAGGAACATTCATCTCTACAGTGCGGAGATTATAAATTTTTGCGGAATGAAGATGGAATGATCTATTTCGTCAGAACGGATTCATTTGAAAATATATTAGTAGTTTTGAATTTCACAGATCAACCAAAAACGCTTGAAGTAGTAGCTGATATGAAGTTGTTACTTTCGACGAAGAGAACGAGGTTGGATGGCGAAAACGTCATAAGAATTTTAGCGAATGAAGCAATGATCTTAAAGGGGGAAATAGGAAATGGCCTTGTTAAGGAAAGGTAATGCTCAAACTTGTGAACAGCTTTTAGAGGAATATACTTCGAAAACACAACCAACCAATCCTGAAAAAATTGTATTCTCAGGCATTGGTGAAAATGATGTCTATAATATTAGTGCGCCGTTTGAAGATGAAGGTGAGCTTGTAATTGCCGGACGAGTGGAGTCACGTGACAGTGAACATTCCAATGTATACTTCTTTGTCGAGAGAAACGGTGATTGGGTTCCAAGAGAAAAGGCACCCGTTCTTGAATTACAAGATCCTTTTTTTACTCGAATTGCTGGAGAGCTAGTATTGGGGGGCGTTCAAATTTTCCCTCATCCAACCAATGAAGGACAACTTGGCTGGAGAACTGTTTTTTATAAAGGTCAATCGATTGCAAGCTTACAAGAATTTGCAAAAGGTCCAGACGGGATGAAGGACCTTCGATTAGTAGAGCTAAAGGATGGCAGCATAGGGGTATTAACGAGACCTCAGGGTGAAAAAGGCGGAAGAGGAAAAATTGGCTGGACTCGAATTTCTTCATTAGAAGAAATGACGATTGATGTGGTTAACGAAGCACCGTTACTACAAGGGCAGTTCATTGATGAAGAATGGGGGGGAGCGAACGAGCCGCACCTTTTATCAAATGGTCTTGTTGGAGTATTGGGACATGTTGCCTACTTTGATGATGAAGGAAACCGCCATTATTACCCAATGGTGTTTGCGCTTGACCCGGAAACGGGCGTATTCTCCGACATGGAGCTAATCGCAACAAGAAGTCAGTTCCTTCCTGGTCCAACGAAGCGCCCAGACTTAGTGGATGTCGTGTTTAGCGGCGGGTTAGTTCGAAAACAAGATGGTACGGCTGATGTTTATGCTGGAATTAGTGATGCTGAAGCTCAAAAAATTACCATCGTCGATCCGTTTTTACAATACGAGCAATAAATTCGATAAAACTATAGAGGGAGTAAATAATATGAATGTATATAGATATGAAGAGAACCCATTAGTCACTCCAGCAGATGTGAAACCACATCGAGCTGATTTTGAAGTTATTGGTGCATTTAATGCAGGGATTGCCACCTATAACGATGAAATTATTATGCTTCTTCGTGTAGCAGAGCGCCCAATCAGTGAAGACGCTAATATTGTGAAAGCACCTATTTATAATCCAACAACAAACGAACTTGAAATTATAGAGTTCCGTTTAGATGATCCGACTTATGATTTCTCTGATCCACGTGTGATTCGGAAAAGCGGGGATAAACATTCATGGGACTATTTAACATCTATCGCATACTTACGAATTGCAAGAAGCAAAGATGGTGGTCATCATTTCACGATTGATGAGAATCCGTTAGTTTACCCAACTAATGAGTTAGAAACATTTGGGATCGAGGATCCGAGGATTACTAAAATTGAAGATACCTATTACATCTATTTTAGTGCTGTTTCACCTGTAGGTGTGGGAGAATCGATGGTTTCCACAAAGGACTTCGTAACAATTGAACATCATGGAATGATTTTTGCACCGGAAAATAAAGATGTGTTAATTTTCCCTGAAAAAATTAATGGAAAATATTATGCGATTCATCGACCTGTTCCGAAAAGTGTAGGGGAACCAGAAATGTGGATTGCTGAATCAACGAACCTCCTGCATTGGGGTAATCACAAGCATTTACTCGGTTTACGGGAAGGCATGTGGGATAGCGCACGTATGGGCGGAGGAGCAGTTCCGTTTAAAACGGAAAAAGGCTGGCTGGAGCTTTATCATGGTGCAACTGATGATCACCGCTATTGTATGGGAGCAGTATTACTGGATTTAGAAAATCCAGCGAAGGTCATTGCTCGTTCAAATCAACCGATTCTAGAACCTGAAGCAGATTATGAGGTAGAAGGTTTCTTTGGAAATGTAGTCTTTTCATGTGGAGCTGTCGTTGAAGGTGATGTAGTTAAAATGTTCTACGGCGTTGCTGATACATCAATGGCTTGTGCTGAATTAAGCTTAAAAGAAATCTTAGATTCATTGACTTATCTATAATTTGAAAAAATAAGTGCCAAAATCGCGAGACTGATTTTGGCCTTTTTACTATGTTTTAACCTTATATAAGCTTCGAGTAAAACTGATATATCGTAAGCATTTTTACAATGGCAGGTGACGTAATATGAAAATAAATGATAACTGGAAAATAAAACATTTTGATGTAAGAGCTGCACGTGATCTTGAGGTCGCTGCTCCTGAATATATTGATTACTTCTGGATGACAGCATCAGTACCTGGTGATGTTCATTCAACATTGATTGACCGAAAGTTAATTGAAGATCCTTTTTACGGACACAATGATTTAAAATGTCAGTGGGTGGAGGAAAAGGTGTGGTGGTATCGTAATACTTTTGAGTTCAATGATGAAATTAGTAAAGACCACCTCTATGAGTTGATTTTTGAAGGTTTGGACACATTTGCTACCGTTTATTTAAATGGTGTAGAGCTTGGTTCAACGGAGAATATGTATATCAGTCATAGCTTCGAGGTTGCTCGTGAGCTTAAGCAAGGGAAAAATGTTTTGGCGGTAAAATTTGATCCAGTCCATGTCCACGTGAAAGACAAGGTTCAGTATTATTGGTCAGGATTTAGCAAGAAACGAATCTGGACGAGGAAAGCACAAAGCCATTATGGCTGGGACTGGGGGCCGCGCTTAGTGGCTGCTGGGATTTGGAAGGAAGTTCATTTAGAGAAGAGAACTTTTTCCAAAATAGACTCGATATTTGCTAAAACGAAATCAATTTCTCCTGACAAAGCAATTATTGAGGTCGAAGTGGATATAGCTTCATTTAGAAAAGATAAAGATTGTGTGGTCGATGTTACCCTTTCCGATGGGGCAGAAAGTTACTCAACTAAAGGAAAAGTAGACCGCAAACAAGCAACCGTTGTATTGGAAGTGGAAAATCCAAAGCTTTGGTGGACACATGATATTGGCACGCCTCATCTTTATCAACTAAAGGTTGAACTGCTTGAGGATGGTGTGAAAGTGGATGAAAAACAAGAAGTCTTTGGGATTAGAACCATCGAAGTCCAACGAAAAGACGAAAACGGAAATCATAGCTTTACCTTTGTTTTAAATGGTGAAAAGGTATTTGCGAAAGGCGCCAATTGGATTCCAATCGATAGCTTTATCGGAGCAGTTCCAGATTCCCGTTACAAGCACTTAATCAAGATGTCCAAAGATGCAAATATGAATATGCTTCGCGTCTGGGGCGGCGGCATCTATGAAAAAGAGGTTTTTTATGACGAGTGTAATCGGCTTGGCATTTTAGTCTGGCAGGATTTCATGTTTTCCTGTGCGCTGTATCCTGATTACAATAAGAACTTTATGGCGAACGTCAAAGAGGAAATCATTCATGTCGTCAAACGGCTCCGTAATCATCCTTGCTTGGCACTTTGGTGTGGAAACAATGAGAACGATTGGCTCTATGAAGCGTTGTATTCATCAGGTGAAATCACTCATCCTTTTTACGGCGAAAAAATCTATCATGAATTAATGCCGGAAATACTTGAAGAACTCGATCTAACACGTCTATTTTGGCCAAGTTCGCCATTTGGTGGGAATGATCATAATTCAAGAGAGCAGGGCGACACGCATAATTGGCAAGTTTGGCACGGGAATACTGAGCCGAGGACGTTTGGTGAGCCACAAACGGTGAATTACAGTGTCGGAGGGCTGTCATTTAAAAATTTTAAAAATGATACCACACTCTTTGCAAGTGAATTTGGCATGCATGCGTCTTCCAATCGCTATACATTAGAACGAAATATCCCTAAGGATCAATTTTACTGGGGAAGCGAAGAAATGGCTTACCGGAATAAAGATATCCATCATCCAAAAGGAATTTTGCTAATGGAAGGATATACAGGAGCTCCCAAGGATTTAGATGAATACATTGCCTATTCGATGTTAACGCAAGCAGAAGGTTTAAAGTTTGGAATCGAACATTACAGGCGCAATAAACCACATACAAGCGGTGCGTTATTTTGGCAGTTAAATGACTGCTGGCCGGGTACAAGCTGGTCAGTTATCGATTATTATTTATTGCCAAAGGCTTCCTATCATTATGCAAGAAAGTTCTATAGTCCGGTTCTATTAACAATTGATCAAGAGCCTGGAAAAGAGTTGAAGGTTTGGGTTGTAAATGACCGGTTAGAAGCTTATCAGGATGAAATAGAACTTGCTATATATCAAATGAATGGCGAAAAGGTTTTTTCGAAAAAATGGACAGTTTCGGTGCCAGCCAATGTTTCGCAGCAAGTGGACGTTGTTTTAGAACAGGACGCTCTTAGTGGATTGCAGCCAGAAGAGGCTGTCATCGTGATCCGTTCAAAAAGTAATAAAACCGAGGAAAACTTCTATTATTTCCGCGATCAAAAGGACTTGAGATTTGGAAAGTCGGAACTAACCGTTTCCATTGACCAAGCTAGAAATGAATTGACCATTTCAACCAATCTACTCGCGCGAATGGTAACGATTGAAATGGATATGGAGCAGCTTGTAATCGAGGATAATTTCTTTGATTTACTGCCAAATGAAAGCAGAACGATAAAAGTCGAACAGGCTGAGGGGAAAAACGTTCCTTGGGAGACGTTGAGAGTGAAGGCCATTAATAGTGTGAAAACAGAGGGGGAATTCGTATGAAAGCGGCGGTTTTGAAAGGAACAAAGCAAATAGAGGTAATGGATTGGAACTATCGTTCACCATCACCAAAAGAGGTCATTGTTAAGGTGAAGAGCTGTGGAATTTGCGGAACGGATCAGCATATTTATCATGGTCATCCAGGTTCAGCTGAAGTCCAGCCGCCAATTGTTCTCGGTCATGAATTGGCAGGGGAAGTAGTGGAAGTAGGTGCAGAAGTATCAACCCTCCAAAAAGGGAATCGAGTTTCGATTGATCCGAACATCTATTGCGGTACATGTGAATATTGCCGCAGCAACCGGGCTCATTTATGTAATCATCTTCAGGCGGTAGGTGTAACAAGAGATGGTGGTATGGGCGAGTATTGTGTTGTTCCTGATGCTAATTGTTACAAGCTCCCAGACCAGATGACTTTTGAAGAGGCTGCCCTAGTCGAACCTTTAGGCTGTGTTTTACATGGTTTTAGGAAGGTTCAGTTGTCTTCCTTAAGTAAGGTACTCATAATTGGCGGCGGTTTTATAGGACAATTGTTTTTGCAATTGGTGAAACAACAAAATGTTGATTCTATCATTGTGAGTGAACCTGCGGAGAACAAAAGAGAGCTTCTTTATAAACTGGGTGCTGATGACGTGGTGCATCCAATGAATGCTTCAAAACTAGAAGCAGATGTTGTGATTGAATGTGTGGGCAGAGCGGATAGTATGGAATTGGCGGTTAAATCAGCTGCCAAAGGCGGCCAAGTGTTACTTTTTGGGGTGGCAGCGCCAGAAACTGTTATTTCTGTTTCGCCATTTGAAATTTTTTCAAAAGAACTTACCATAAAGGGTTCGTTCGTGAACCCATTTACCCATGAAGAAGCTATTTCACTTATTGCAAAAAAAGTGGTGGATGTCGAGTCGCTGATTTCTCATCGTTTTACTGTCGAAGAACTATCGGAAGCAATGGCTGACTTTCCTAATCTTAAAGTTTCAAAAGCGATTATTAACCACTAGGTGCAGGAGTTGTCGGCCTTTGAGACCGACTCTCCTGATAAGGAGATCAAAGAATGTTTCAAATTTTTAAGTCTTTTTCTACGGAATTAAAGTTCTATTTACTGATGAATGCCTTATTTTCCTTTGGCGGGGTTTTGTCAGGTGTTTTTCAAAGTGTTTTCTTATGGAAACTGGATAAAACCTTTTCACTGCTAGCTTATTATAGTTTGTATTGGTCCATCGCGATCATCTTTTGTTTTGGACTTTGTGGCTGGCTCGCAAGGAAAACGAGTCCGATGATTACGATGCGTTTAGGATTTGTCTTTTATCTGATTACCTATTTAATTATGCTCATTTTTCATGACACATTAAGTGATCATATCATGTTGTTAGGATTTTCAACTGGATTGGCAATGAGCTTGTATTATGTCGGCATGCATTTGGCCGTATTAGATTTAACAACCAATGATAATCGGGATCAATTTTTATATGTACAAGGAATTCTATTTACCATTGGTGGTGTAATCGGCCCAGTTTTGTCAGGGATCATCATCTCGCAATTAGAAGGGATGCTGGGTTATTATGTCGTTTTTATTGGAACCTGTGTATTCTTTTTTATTTCCTTTTTAACTTCTCTAAAAGTGAAGGGACCCCCGATTACAGCAAAAAGTTATTTTTGGGATGTCATCAAGAATCCATCACAGGAATGGAAGAAGATGTATAAGGTAATGTTTGCTGATGGGATTGTATCAGGCGTGTACGGGACCTTTTTGATTACGATGATTACCTTCAAAGTAGCTGGTGGAGAATTAAGTTTAGGAGTTTATAATATGGCTGCTGAGCTTGTTGCCATCGTTACATTCTATCTGCTCGCTAAGTTCTCTAATCCGAAATATCGTCTCGCCATTTATGCGATCGGTTCGGTAAGTATATTTTTGAGTTCTGTTTTGTTATCCGTCCTTCCTGTCCTTATTTCATTGATTATTTTTGGAATCGTCTCGCCATTAGCACAAAATATGATTACCACCTCGATGAGTGCCATGATTTATGAAGCAATTGAGAAGGACCCCGAGTACAAGGAAAAGCGCTTGGACTATATCATTATCCGAGAAATTCCACTCGGTGTTGGAAGAATCATCGGAGTATTTTTGTTTTTAGCGATGAGAAAATACTTTGATTTTGACCTGCTTTTACCTGTCTCGTTTAGTCTTTTTCCGATTATTTATGTCATCATGATTCCATTCCTATATGTTATTTGGAGAAAATCAAAAAAGGGATCTGTGCTTAGTATTAATGAAATGTAGAAATTCTTATTTGGAGGAATTTATGTATGTTGGGTGCAATAGAAGCAGGCGGAACAAAGTTTGTTTGTGCTGTGGGCGATGAAAAGGGTTATATCGTAGACCGTATTCAGATTCCAACCACAGTACCAGCAGAAACGATGCCAAAGGTGATTGAATTTTTCAAGCAATATCCTTTAAAAGCAATTGGTGTGGGTTCGTTCGGTCCAATTGATGTGAATCGGGAAAGTGCTACTTACGGATATATTACATCAACTCCTAAAACACCTTGGAAAGATTATCCTTTTGTGCAAGCATTAAAAGACGCTTTTTCTGTTCCAATTGGATTCAATACCGATGTTAATGCTGCCGCATTGGGCGAGGCAACCTTTGGCGCCGCTAAAGGATTGGACAGCTGCTTGTACATAACAGTTGGTACCGGTATTGGAGCAGGGGCGATTGTGCAAGGGAAGCTTCTTCAAGGACTTTCACACCCTGAAATGGGGCATATTCTTGTGAGACGACATCCAAATGACGAGTTTCAAGGGAAGTGCCCCTATCACCACGATTGCTTAGAAGGTCTAGCGGCTGGTCCTGCCATTGAAGAGCGGTGGGGAGCAAAAGGAGATCAACTTGTTGATCGAATGGAAGTTTGGGACCTAGAAGGCTACTATATTGCCCAAGCCCTGATGCAATATGTATTGATTCTCTCGCCGAAAAAAATCATCCTAGGCGGGGGAGTTATGAATCAAAAACAGGTGTTTACTTCCGTTTATAAGTATTTAAAGGAATTTATTAATGAGTATGTGGCTTTGCCGGATCTTACTGAATATATTGTCGGTCCTGGTTTAGGTGACAATGCGGGTATTACAGGATCGCTCATGCTTGCTCATCAAGCATTTCAAGAGGAAAATTAAAGATACTTTTGGAGGTAATAATAGTGCAACCATTATTTTTAAGACCAGTTTTTAAAGAGCGAATTTGGGGCGGGACCGCCTTACAAACTGAATTTGGGTACGAGATTCCAAATAATCAAACAGGGGAATGCTGGGCAATTTCCGCTCATCCGAATGGACCTTCGATTATTGAGAATGGACCGTATGCTGGAATGTCATTGGACTTGCTATGGAGGAAACATCCAGAGCTTTTTGGAAACCCGAAGGAAGAGGTTTTTCCACTTTTAACGAAAATATTGGATGCGAACATGGATTTATCCGTTCAGGTCCATCCTGAGGATTCTTATGCGAAGGTTCATGAAAATGGGGATCTTGGTAAAACCGAATGCTGGTATATCCTTGATTGTAAAGAAGGGGCCGACATGATCTTCGGCCATAATGCGAAAACAAAAGAAGAATTCGTCGAGCAAATTAATGATGGGAAATGGAACGAGCTGCTACGCAGAGTCAAAATCAAGCCAGGCGACTTTTTCTATGTTCCAAGCGGAACCATCCACGCATTATGTGAAGGAACGCTAGTCTTAGAAACGCAGCAAAGCTCTGACACAACCTACCGAGTGTATGATTACGACCGTCGAGATGCGGAAGGGAATTTGCGTGAGCTTCATTTAGAAAAGGCAATTGATGTGACAACTGTGCCTCATCATGATGCTGGGGTTACTCCTAAAGTTGAAGAGCGGGGAAATGTAACGATTACAACGTTTGTGGAGTCAGACTTTTTCTCCGTCTACAAATGGGACGTTAGCGGAACAGCTGCTTTCTCATTTAATGATCAATATTTGCTGCTCAGCGTCATTAAGGGAGAGGGAACACTTCTTTATAATGGTCAGCAATATGGATTGGAGAAGGGCTTTCATCTGATTATCCCTGTGGGATTTGGCGAATTTAAAGTAGACGGGAATTGTGAATTAATCGTTTCGCATACTTGATAGGTTGAAATTTGTTAATTGGAGCGGAAATCAACAGCCAAGTATAACAAAACCTTATTTTAAAAAAAAACAGGGGATTCTAGAAAGTGAATTTGTTAATGTAATGGCAATGGGAAAAAATTATTAAAATCTCTAAATAAAAGATTGATAGCTACGGTTATCAATCTTTTTATTTACACTAACTTTACAATTGTGTACTTGAATTCAATTATATCTTGTTCTAGTATATAAGCAGATAGTTATATATAACTTTGTATTAAATTATAAGAATCCTTTTTAGAAGTCCATGAACGATAAGTAATTTCTTGGATTCAACGGAAAATTAAAACACCATAAATTACATGGACTTTAAATAAGTATATTATTATTTGCTTATATGCAGGGAGGTGTCCAATAGGTTGAAATCGATAGTTGAAATAGAACGAGCGGCCAACGTTTTAAAATTATTAGGGGATAAAACACGCTTGACCATTGTGACTATTTTAAAACAAAGAGAATGCTGTGTATGTGAATTTCTTGAAGTGTTTGATATGAGTCAGCCGTCTATTAGTCAGCATCTTCGAAAACTGAAGGATTTAGGGTTAGTTAAAGAGGATCGCAGAGGTCAGTGGATCTATTATTCCTTGAATTCACAAAGCGATTTATATGGACTTATAGAAGAAATTTTAGAGCATGTGCCAGTTCAGACAGAGAGAATCAAACAGATTGAAAAGAGCAATCCTACGCTTCGTTGTGGATGTTAAGCAAATGATCAACAAGGGGATTAGAACAAAAATGAAAAAAAAGTTAATCAGCGAATTTTTAGGAACTTATTTTCTTGTTTTTGCTGGAACGGGTGCAGTAGTAATAGATTCGATTACTAAAAGTTTAACTCATGTAGGTGTAGCCCTTACATTTGGGCTAGTCGTAATGGCACTAATTTTCACGTTTGGTCACCTATCTGGTGCGCATTTTAATCCAGCTGTTACCATTGGATTTTTAATTCATGGGGATATAAAGAAGAGAGAAGCACTTTATTATATTATTATTCAAATCATTGCAGGGATTGCGGCAAGTGCAACGTTGTGTTGTTTATTTGGAAACGTTGCAATGCTCGGTACCACCTTATCAAGAGGATCATGGTCACAATCGTTTATTTTGGAATTTATCCTTACTTTTTTCTTGATGATGGTTATCTTCGGTTCTGCGGTCCATGGTAAAGCGGTAAAATCCTTCGCAGGAATTGCCATTGGTGCAACGGTAGGATTGGAAGCTATGTTCGCAGGTCCAATTAGTGGTGCTTCAATGAATCCAGCAAGATCTATTGGTCCAGCCATCGTATCAGGTACAACACAACATCTATGGGTGTATATTGTCGCTACTATTTTAGGAGCAGGTTGTGCGGCAATTATTTATAAACTACTACACGAAAATTAAGGAGAATACATCATGTCTAAAAAGAAACTTTACTTCTTATGTACAGGTAACTCTTGCCGAAGCCAAATGGCAGAAGGTTGGGCTAAAAAACATTTAGGTGATGAGTGGGAAGTACGCAGTGCAGGGATTGAAGCACACGGATTGAACCCCAATGCTGTAAAAGCGATGAAAGAAACTGGAATCGATATTTCAAATCATACCTCTGATATTATCGATCCTGAGTATTTAAACAATGCTGATTTAGTTGTTACATTATGTGGTGATGCTGCTGATAAGTGTCCAATCACACCACCAAAAGTAAAACGAGTTCATTGGGGATTTGATGACCCAGCTAAAGCTCAAGGGACTGACGAAGAAAAATGGGCATTCTTCCAACGTGTCCGTGATGAAATCGGAGATCGCATTAAGCGTTTTGGTGAAACTGGCGAGTAAGAAAAATCAGCCAAGAGTATCTTGACTCTTGGCCTTCCTTACACTGTTTATATAAGCAATTACTTATATTCAAATTCTTTAGGAGGGTGTTTTTATGAGTAAAATAGAAATAAAAACTTCATCTTGTTGCTGATTGATTTTATTTCAATAATAAGTTTGGAGAAAGACTCCAAACTCATTATTACTTTTCTGCATTTAATTTAATTAGGTTCAACGTGGACATGAACATCATAGACATTATGTTCTTTTATTAATTCATTTTCTACCTTGGTTGCAATATCATGGGCCCCGCGAATATCTAAATCGGAATTGACCAGAATCACAATGTCCACAACTACGTTATTCCCGTAATTCCGAGCTTTGATGTCTTTAACCCCTTTTACACCATAACAATCAATGATTGTTTCTTTATATGTTTCTATTTGTTTTTCGTCAAATCCATCGGTCAAATAATGGGAAGCATCTCTAAAAATCTCCCAACCTGTCTTACAGATGAGTAATCCAACAATTATAGCAGTAATTGGATCGAGCCAAGGAAGATTGAACTGGGCACCAACGATACCAATAAATGTACCTACACTGACCCATGCATCTGAAAGGTTATCCTTTGCTGCGGCCATAACAGATTGGCTATTGATCTCCCTTGATAATTTTTTATTATAACGATAAACAAAATACATAACCAAAGCACAAAAGAGTCCTGTCCAGGCCGATAACAAATCTGGAGATTCATTTTTTCCATTAAATATACTAGTAATCGCTTCATATGTTACTTGTATTCCAACAACCATCATAATAAATGAAGCGACCATTGAGGCAACTGTTTCAGATTTCCAGTGCCCATATGGATGGTCATCATCAGCTGGACGTTGTGATAATTTAAGACCAATCAGAACAGCAATTGATGCAATTATATCTGTTGCATTATTTAGACCATCCGCTTTTAGTGCTTCAGAGTTAGCTATTAAACCTACTGCTAATTTTAATGAAGATAAGCATATGTAAGCAATAATGCTTATTATCGCTCCTCGCTCTCCTCTTTTCAGATCCAAATATCCTTGTTCATTCATGCTTCTATCCCCCACTATTTCATCCTTAACTATTATGGAATAAAAGTATCTAGTGGGTCTAGAGAAACCTTTTGTCTTCCTTCAAACTAAGTAATGGCAATGAAAAATAGTTTCACTCGGGCAACTATTCGGAGTATTGTTTTAGGAAGGAAGGGTAGTTTTTTAATTAACCATTAATAATTGAAAAAGATAAAATATTACACTACAATATGTAATGGATGGGAGGCTGTTATATGACAATCAATAATTTTCGTTTTGACCAAGAAGGACTTAATCGTTTTTTCGGTCCGCTTGAGTCTAAAATAATGGACATTCTTTGGGAAGGCAATGAAAAGAGTATAAAGGACGTTCAACAAAAATTAGAAAATGAAAAACCGATAAACTTTAATACGGTTATGACGGTTATGAACCGTCTTGTAGATAAAAACATACTTACCAAAAGATTGGAAGGGAGAACATCTCTCTTTAAACCTGTAAAGAGCAAAGAGGATTTTATTAGCGACCAATCTAAAAAACTAACGGATAACCTTTTGGACGAATTTGGGGGATTAGTTGTAAATCATATGCTGGATTCATTAAATGAAGTTGATGATCGATTACTTCAGAAACTGGAACAAAAAATTGAACAATTAAAAAAGGGCAGAAAGTAAAATGGCCTGGAAACATAAATCAATTGCCGTTTTAGGTTTAGCCCTTTTCTTTGCGATCATTTTGTTTGTTCAAATAGCTATGTACCTATTAAATATTCTATTTGGCCCATTAGAGCTATTTAATATCTTTAATTTTTGCGTTAGCCTATTTGAGAAAGGCACATTTGCCCATTATGCAATCTTACTAATTGTGAATGCTTATATTTTTTATACCGTTTTCATCATTTGTAAAAAAATCGTTCAGCAAATCTTGCTATTAAGTTCATTTCAAAATAAAATCCAACTACTAATTAATAACGATAAATCCAAACAATTGAATCAAACTTTTAATAGAAATAATGATGATATAGTTGTTATCGATTATAAAGAGCCTTTGGCATTTACATTTGGTTTTTTTAAACCTGTAATTGTCCTTTCTACTACATTAACTGAAATGTTAGATTCAAAGGAATTAGAAGCAGTCATCTACCACGAGACTTCCCATCAAAGGTATTATGATGGAGTTAAGGTTTTTATTTTACAAATCATTTCAGAATCTATATGGTATATCCCTCTTACGAGATGGTCCTATCAGAATTATCGGATTATGATTGAACTAGTTGCAGATGAATATGCTATTAATCGGATGGGATCAGAACTTGGATTAGGAAGTGCTTTATTAAAGCTAATTAAGAAGAAGCAGCTAACAGTTAATTCAAATCTTACTCCAGCAATTGTGCATTTTGCGGATACTACAGTCGATTACAGGCTTCAACAATTGATTAATCCGCAACAATCTATTCCCGTTAAAGTTCAGACACGATCAATCGTTATCTCTTTAAATGTATTTATTTTAATATTATTCCTATTAGTTATTGCCTAACAAGGATTGGAGGTAAAGTCCAATCCTTTATTTATTGATTGGTTAATAGATTAAGTTGTAGAAAATTATTATCTCTTGACCATTTACAACAGTTTACACTACAATAGGTAGTGTTAATTAAGTTATTTCATGTAAAAGGGAGAATATGTTACCTTTTAACACTACGATTTGTAGTGTGGAATTAAAGACATTTAGATTTTGAAAGGAGAAAGTAAATTGAAAAAATCAGAAGTCGGGACACTAATTCTAAGGTTATTTTTAGGGTTATCATTCTTTATTCATGGTGTTTCAAAGTTTCAAAATGGGATTGAAAATACTATAGGTTGGTTTGATAGTTTAGGAATTCCAGGTTTTGTTGGGTACATAGTCGCCATTATTGAATTAGTAGGGGGTCTGTTGTTAACAATTGGATTTGGAATACGATATATCGCAGCTCTCTTTGTATTCATCATGATTGGAGCCATTTGGAAAGTAAAATTGGCAGCAGGTTTCATGGGAAATGGACAAGGTGCGGGGTTTGAATTGGATCTTGCCTTTGCGGTCATGGCAGTATATATATTCCTAAATTCAACTTCTGCTCTTTCTCTTGATTCAAAATTGTTATCTAAAAAACCACAATAAAGATGTAAATTCATAGAGAGATTAAAAGTTTAAATAGAGGGTGAATAGATGTTTTCAGGAAACAAAAAAACAAAAAAATCGAAAAATCAATCATCTAAATTTATATTCTGGGTGATTGGTTTAATAGCTGTTTGTCTAGTCGGTATAATTTTTTTATCAAATACGGCTAAAAAAGAAGCAATAGACTATGAGGGACAACCATTTTTAGGAGAGAAGTCTGCCCCAGTAAAAATAGTTGAATTTGGTGATTATAAATGTCCTTATTGTAAAAATTTTAATGACACACTTCTCCCGAATATCGAAAAGGATTTTATCGATACAGGAAAAGCTTCGTTTTATTTCATGAATTATTCGTTTATCAATGTGGATTCTACTCGTTCTGCAAAATTTGCAGAAAACGTCTTTAAGGAACTGGGAAATGAAAAGTTTTGGAAGTTCCATGAACTATTATATGAAAAACAGCCTGATGATACTGAAGCAGAGCAAATGGATATATATTCAGATTCTTTTCTTAAGGACACTTTAAGCGAAATTGTCTCTGAAGCAGAGGTGAAAAGAGTGGTTAATGCCTTTAAAAATGACCAATCAAAAGAGGCATGGGAAAAAGATATGAGTGCAGCTAATAAGTTAAGTATTACAAGTACCCCTTCGATTTTTATTAATGGTGTGAAATTTGAAGGGAACACCTATGACGATTTCAAGAAGCGAGTAAACGAAGCAGCAAAGGAAGAGTAATTTCTAGAATAAAAAGTAATACATCAAAAAAGGTGGTACATCGTCTTAATCGATGAGCCACCTCGTAAATTTATTTCTTCTCTTTATCGTGGTCATCATCCATTATGCCCTTTGTTGACTGTTTAAATTCTCTAAGTGTAGATCCTACGGCACGACCGAGCTCTGGGAGTTTTTTCGGCCCAAAAACAATTAAGGCAATCACAAATATCAATAATGCACCACCAATTCCTATATTAGCCATTTCAAATTCCTCCAGATTATTTTACGAAAAAAGCCGTAAAATACATGATTAATATTCCAAGCGTAAATCCAGTAAAATTCATCCATGATACAACTGGTTCATTATTCTTTTTGTGTTCTTCCATCAGCATTTTGGAAATAACGAATATTACCTGTAAAATGGCACCTGCACCAACACCTAAAAATACTGCACCCCAAATTGGTGAAAAAATAAACCCTCCGAACCAAGTTCCCAATATCGCAGGGGCACCTGCAATCGTGCCTAATAACACAAATTGGGTAATCTTTGGCTTACTCTTCAGTAATGGTGCAGCAATCCCAATCCCTTCAGTAATATTATGCAGAGTAAATCCGATTACTAAAAATGTACCCAATGCAGCTTCACCCAGTGCAAATGATGAGCCTATAGCCAATCCTTCACCAAAATTATGAAGACCAATTCCTGTTGCCATCAATAATGAAATTCCCAGTGGAGAATAACCCGTTCGTTTTTGTCTTTGGTTTTGATATTGATCAAATCCAACCAGTAAAAGAAATGAAAGAACTGTACATATAATCACAACCATGTTGCCTTGGAATACTGACGGTGCTTCTGCTCCTATTTCAAATCCATCAAATAACGTACCAAAAAATAAGAATAGCAGGAGGCCAACTGTGAGAGCAAGAATGGCATTAATCCAGCTTTTTTTCAAACGTTTCATAAATGGGAACCATAGTAATCCTAATGTAATGGGAACAATTCCTACATAGAAGCCAATAAATCCGTAGTTCAACACATTATCCCATGAAAATTCGGGAGTTAAGGTGGCTGCATCAATAACAGCTTCTGTTATTATCCCATTTTCAGATATTAATAGAATTGTATGAGGATCACCTTCTACCCATGGATACTTAATCGTCACCTTTCCATCTTCAAATCGTTTAAGTGTTGAATCAGGAGTTATTGAAAAATTCCATACAGAATCATCCACAATCACTTGAGATATGGTCAATGTCTCTGGGCCAGTATTACTGACATCTAGCTCAAATCCTGAAGGTACAATTTTAATCTGTTCAACATTTAGAACCTCTATTGGAGCAGCAGGATCTCGTTCCACTCCAGCCCCATTTTTAAATACCCACCCCAATACAAGCAGTAACAGAACAAGTGGAATAAGACCTGTAATTAACCACTTTGATTTCATAAACATGATGATCACTCCTTTCTATTCAACCTCAAAGAATCCCATCCAGCCAAGTTCTGCAAACTCACTAACATGAGCGTGAAACATATATTTTCCCTTGTACGGAAAGCGAACTTCAATGATTCCACGTTCCCCTTGGCATTGCATGATGGTATCAGTAAATTGAGTCGGATTGTCGTTTCTACCAGTTGGAATATAGGTAAAATAATTTGCGTGTAAATGGAAGGAGTTTAGTAAGTCAAACTCGGTTAAATTGCTCAAATAGATGCGGACAAGTTCATCCTTCTTGATTTTAATTGGATGATTCATAAAGGCAAAAGCGTACCCATTCACCGTATAAAATTCGTTTGCACCGTCTAAATCTAAATCAAAAGCATTCATGACCATATTTAATTCTAGTGCAGGTTCCCTTGGAGTTTTTGGATCTATAATAAAATTACCGTATAACCCTTTATGAATATGTCGTCGTAGCGGTAGAACATGGCAATGATAAAGTTGTAATCCATATGGATTTGCTTCAAATTCATACGTAAATGATTGACCTGGAGCGATAGGATCTAATCCATCCATGTCTGGTGGGTGAATCCCATGAAAATGAATAGAGTGTGGATGACTCCCACTGTTTGTAAAATGAAATCGTAGAAGATCGCCTTCGGTACAGCGGAATGTTGGACCTGGAACGGTTCCGTTATAAGTCCAGCCTGGAAATTTAATTCCATTTGCAATTTCAATTTCCTTGTCAATCGCTACAACTTCATATTCACGTAAAGTCCGACCGTCTGAAAGTTTTGTTGCTTTTCCATAATCAAATTCGGTTAAAAGACGTTTAGCCATCTTATAACCCTCTGTTTTTGAAGAATCATACTTATTGGTGTGATTTGCAGAATGACTATTGTGATTGGAAGCATGATTCTCTGCATGAACTACATCTGAAAAGGGTGCCACTTTATTTAAATAAATACTGCCTGCAATCCCTAGTGCTCCAGTAGTTCCCATTTTTAAAATATCTCGTCTAGAAATTTTATTTTCCGCCATTCTTTGACCTCCTCTTAAAAAGTTTCCTTCGTGCAAATTTATTTGTCCTTGGCAATACTCTATGACAAAGACAAACTTATTGTCAATAACCAAATATAAGTTTTTATTAAAACATTCAAATAATTGTTTGACCATTGGAATACCTTTTTATATACTAATAATCAAATAGATATTTGAATGATGAGGGTAAATTTTTTTGAAACACGATGATATATGTGAAGCCTTTGTCCAATTCTTAAATTTCTCGGTACGGATATAGGATTGGATTTTTATGATGTTCACAAAATTGTTGAAAATCAATACAAATTAATACAAGAAACAAATGTTATGATAAAAAGAATGTATAGAAAAATAGTGGCTATGAAGAAAGGAAATACAAGATGAAAAAATTACTTTTCTTACTAATTAGTATGTTGGTGATGATTCCAACAATCGCAAGTGCACATACAGAATTAACTTCATCCAATCCTGCTGCAAATCAAATAGTTAAAGAGGATCTAAAAGAAATCGTTCTTACATATGAAGGTAAGATTGAATCCTTAAGCACCATGACTTTGGTAAAAGATGGGCAAGAAGGACCCTTAGTAAGTGTTACACCAAAAGAAAATCAATTAATAGGTACATTATCAACACCGATAGAAAATGGCTCCTATACGATTAAATGGAGTATTGCTGGTGAGGACGGTCACCCCATAACAGGTGAAATTCCATTCACTGTACAAAAAGAAGTTAAGGAGGAACCAAAAGCTGAAACAAAACAGCCAGTTACTCCCAAAAAAGAAGAACCTAAAAAAGAGAATACCAAACAGGAAAAAACTAATAGTGAATCGACGGATAAGACATCTAATTTGAACACAATTATTATTGTAGTGGTACTCGTAATTTTTATCATCGGTCTATTCCTGTTATTTAGAAGGAAGCGTTAAGAATGGGGTTCGTAATTCCTATTACAGAATTCGGAAGTTATTTATTGTATTCCATCCTTGTTGGACATGTGGCGTTACAATTTGTACCAGAAGCCAATAAGCCCAAAATAAATATTCCGAAACCAGTTTTACTGCTTTCTACACTTGGACTGATTATCTTTTCGTTAGGACCCATTATTCAAACCGTTTCCTATTTTCAGGATGGTATAGGTCTTGCACTAGCAACGAAATCTGTTTTGTTAGACTTTCAAGTGGGCAAAGCTTGGATCTTAATAGGTTTAATAGCAACATGTTTATATTTAACGATTTTGCTAAATGGCTCAAAATATATACAATCATTATTATTATTGTTAATGATACTAACTGTTGGGTATTCAAGTCATGTTGCTTCACTGTCATTTTGGGCTGGGTTATTATCTCACAGCATTCATTTTTTATTAGTTACATTATGGACAGGCATACTGATTAATGTTGCCTGGTTCTCAAAAGAGGAGACAAATTGGTCTAAATTTTTAAGGTGGTTTACTCCATTTGCAGTTTTATGTTTAATCATCATTCTTTTAAGTGGTATCTATCTGATGTTATTTTTGGTTGAACCAAAGGACTATGTAAAGGCTTGGGTTTTGCCTTATGGACAAATGCTGCTTTTAAAGCATATTAGTATAATCCCTGTTTTAGTTTTTGCCTTTATAAATGGTGTACTTTCAAGAAAATCATTAAAGATTTCATCCTTCAATCCTAGACCATGGATAAGAGGGGAAAGCGTGATTCTTTTATTCGTTTTTTATTTCACGGCTGTGATGGGAACGTTATCCCCACCACATGAAGTTGAATTTACCGTGAAGTCGGAGGGTGCATCGAAGTGGGTGGAATGGTTATGGGGGAAAAATATCCTTTCAACCTTACAAGTGCATTTAGCACCTTCATTCCAATCGCTATTGTTAGTTATTCTTTCAATGCTATTTTTGTTAATGATTTTGTTCAGTTTTAAACAGAAAAGACCTATATTAGCAGTAGCACTTGGTGTGACTTTTATCATTGTTTTATATATGGGTTTGATGTTCTCTTTGTCCATTTAAATTTTAAAACGTAAAAATCGCTTCAAAAATTGCTGGATAATAACAGAAATCAAATCATAAATTACAAGAATAATTTAATACAGGAATATATAAAAGATGGTAGCCATATTATTGGCTGCTTTTTTGTTGCCTTTAGAAAGTACGTGCTTAAACGTCCAACAAATAACCCAAGATAATATCATTTCTAAATGTTAACCGACTAACTAGGAGATTGTCCCAATCATTGCTTTTAAGCCTAAAATACAGCTAAATATCATATGTTAGTAAGAAAAATTTTTTAAGCAAAAACGGATTGTATAGGGAGGATCTTTATGATTGAAGAAATAAGGTTAAGCAGTTTGGTAACATTGCTTATTTTTGGTGCTATGTTTTTGGGTGGATCCTCCATTCGACTTATGATTCATTTCTTAAATAAGAACTCTTTTTACTTACAAATCCTTTGCGGAGGAATGTTAACAGGGATGTTTGCATTTGATTTACTTCCTGAAGTATTTAGCCATTATCAAACCATCGGTATTTTTACGGGCATATCAATCGGTATCTTTATCATGATAACAATGGAAGTTTTCTTACATAATAAATCTTATCTTTATCAAGGTGATCAAGAGACGCTTTATCTTTTATTTATAGCATTAATCATACATAGCATCCCTACGGGGGTCACGTTTGGAATTAGCCTCCAACAGGGTCAACTGATAAACTTTGGACTTTTGGCAGCTTTTATTCTCCACCATATCCCCGAAGGTATGATTCTTATGTCATTAATACCAATTACAAAAATGAAAAATGGATTGTTTACAATTTTTTGCTCAACACTATCGATAGTGATTGGCCTGAATATCTTTATGGGACTAAATATGAGATGGGATTTATTAAAATGGAACACTGTCATGATGGGAATGACAATTGGAACCATGGGTTACGTTACATTTTATGAACTGCTGTGGAAGAAATCGAAAAACCTGCCGAAAGGAAAAGTAGCTTTCGTCGTTCTTTTGGGGATGATTGGTATTCATTATTTCCTAAGATTAATTGGTCTTTGAAAGACTACCTGATGTTTAGGTAAATCTAAAAGGAGTAATTTTTATGCCGCACTCCCAGGGCTCTTTATGTGGTATCGAGATAAAAGAAATGTTATCAAAATTTACAATAAATTTACTGAATATCCATCTCCCTACAACACAACTAAATTACTATTATAACTGTTGAATAATATAAAAGGGGGCAAGTAAACATGAAATCTCGTTTTAAGAAGGCTATTCCTTTAATCGCAACGACTGTTCTCGCAACCACTGCTTTTACAACCCAAACCTTATTTAATCAGGGTGGTAATCAAAAAGCGGAAGCACAAGCATTCTCAAAAGAAGATGTGAAAAAGAAAGACGCTACTTGGCTTGCAGGTGATCACCATATACATAGCGAGTGGAGTGTAGGCTGGGACAATTCTACAAACCCTCCAACGGCAATTCGAGGTGGAGATGCCATTTATCCAACTGTAAAAAATGCGACAAATGCCAGAAAGTACGGACTTGATTGGATGGTCACAACGGATCACGGCGGTCCGAACCATTCTAAAGTGAATTTAGAACAAGCATATCCTGAATTATTGAAATCTCGTCAAGCAGTACCTGAAGTTCTTCAATTCTACGGAATGGAGTTCGATACACCATCTGCCGATCATAGTTCATTAATTATTCCAAATGGGGATAATGAATCGCAAACACTTTATGACATTGAAAGCAAGTTTAATACTCGTGAACCATATCCGAATGATGGCAGCAGAAATACTGAGTCTAACATGATAGATGCTCTTAACTATATGAAAGGACTAGAAGAACAACCTGTTCTTTTTGCCAACCATCCTTCTCGTTCTGCAAGCGGGGATGCAAAGTGGGGGCAGGATACACCACAGGAATTCCGTAATTGGAATGATACAGCACCGAATGTTTCTGTAGGTATGGAGGGTGCTCCAGGCCATCAAGCGGGTGCGATCAATCCAGATGGGTCTATCGATCCTAGTGGTACTCGTGGTGGATACGGAAATTATCCGACAATGGGCGGATTCGATCAAATGACGGCTAAAGTTGGAGGCTTTTGGGATTCAATGCTAGGTGAAGGAAGACATTGGTGGGTAACTTCTACTTCTGACTCACACGTCAACTGGCGTGATGGAGGCAGCGACTTCTGGCCTGGTGAGTATTCGAAAACTTACGTAAAAGCAGAGAAAAACTACAAAGATATAATGGAAAACCTTCGTAATGGTCATGTATTCGTTACAACTGGTGACCTTATCTCAGAACTAGATGCTAAAGCACAAGCTGTAGGCAAAACTCCAATGCATGCTGAGGCGAAAGGAAATACAGCATCATTTGGTGAAACTCTAACTCTTCCAGGGAAGAAATCTAGCGATGTAACGGTAACGATTCGCCTGAAAGATCCAAATGCTGCGAACTCTCATGGCGATAAGCCAAATGTAAAACGTGTAGACTTAATTATGGGTGTTGTAAAGGGAAAAGTGGAAGACCGTTCAACTGCTGCTAATCCTACAACAAAAGTCGTGAAACGTTTCACGGAAAGTGACTGGAAACAAGACGGTGAATATATCACCATTTCCTATACATTAAAAGATGTGGATAATGATAGCTATATTCGCTTGCGTGGCACGAATACAGACCAATTAGAACCAGTAGCAGATCCAAAAGGCGAGAACCCATGGACTGATCTTTGGTTCTACTCAAATCCAATTTTCATCAACACTAGTAAATAATTAGGACAAATGGAAACTTGACGAGGGGCATAAAAACTCCTCGTCTTTCCATTATCTTGGTGAGACAACATTGAAAAAACATAGAAATGGACGTGGATATAGTGAAAAAGTTATGGTTCCCTATTTTGCTCATCTTTCTTTCATTAAGTTCTTTCCTTCCTCCCTCGGCATCTGCTCATACCAATAATAGTGAAGGTTTTTCCACCATTGAAGTCAAAGAGAAATCATTGGATTATGAATTGAAGCTCGATTTGGAAGAACTAGGGCATGCACTGAATAAGGAAACGGATCAAAAGCAGTTAATTGACCACAAGGTTGTGCAGCAATATATTAATTCCCATATAAAACTTTATACAGACAGCGAACTGATTGAAGGTAGCGTGGTAAAAACAGATGTAGAGATGATAAAGGAGCGTCCTTTTGCGGTTATTAACTTGGCGTATAAAACCGAGCATAAACCAGAAAAACTAGTAGTCCAATATAATATGTTTTTGGATGATTCTGACCCAAGCCATGCGAACTTTGCCACCATTAAAATGGATGGGAAACAGCAAGAAAAAATTCTTACATTCGAATCAAGAGAATTAGAGATTGGAGAAGTAAGTTTCTTACAGAATGCGAAACAGTTTTTAGTTCTTGGATTAGAACATATTTTCACAGGTTATGATCATATCCTGTTTGTTATTAGTTTGCTTTTTGGGGCAAAAACAATTCGTCACATTTTATCCTTAGTAACAGCCTTTACGATTGCCCATAGTATCACATTAGCATTGGCAACTTTCGATATCATTCATCTACCAAGTAGATTTGTAGAGTCTGCTATCGCATTAAGCATTATTTACGTTGCACTCATTAATATTTTTAATAAGGACTCAAAACACCAGCCATGGCTTGCTTTTGGTTTTGGATTAATCCATGGATTCGGTTTTGCAGGAATCTTAGCGGAAATGAGATTAGACACAAACCATATGGTTACGTCCCTTGTATCCTTTAATTTAGGAATTGAAATAGGTCAATTAATAATCGTTTCCTTAGCATATCCGCTAATTTTGTGGATCAAGAAATTAACCTTTAAACCAATTAAATGGGTCATCCCTGGAACCTCAGTAGCTATATTAGCATTTGGACTAGTATGGTTCATTGAAAGAGCTTTTTAAATGATGGATAGAAAATTATAAAATAATTAATCGCGGCTAACATTTCAATAGTTCTTTGCTTGCCCCTCTGTATAAATCTGGAAATATTTTCATAAGGTTATCTTAAAGGGGGGATCAAAATGTACTATACGAAATCTATAGTAAGTGGAATCATTGCGCTGGTTATTATCGTGGTTGGCTTTTTTTCGAGTACATCCGTTGATTCTGGATATAGAGGAGTTCTGTTACAATTAGGGGCCGTTAAACCGACGATTTTAACGGAAGGATTTCATTTTAAGATTCCGTTTATTCAAACCGTTCAACCCATTGAAGTCCGGGTCCAAAAAGAAGAAAGTTCGCAAACAGCTGCCTCAAAGGATCTGCAAATGGTCACCGCCATGGTGGCCGTAAACTATTCTGCTGATCCAGATGCGGTGAATAAGCTCTATCAAGAAATCGGCTTGGATTATCGTACCCGCATCGTTGACCCAGCAATTGCCGAATCACTAAAGGCAATCACCGCCCAGTACACAGCGGAAGAATTAATTTCCAAACGACCGGAAGTATCCGCAAAAGTGAAAGATATGCTCGCAAGTAAATTAACTAAATATTATATGATTCTTGAAGATATCAATATCAAAGAATTTGCTTTTAGTGAAGAATTCAATAAAGCAATTGAATCGAAACAAACCGCGGAACAAAATGCGTTACGTGCAAAAAGAGATCTCGAAAGAATCAAAATCGAGGCCGAGCAGAAAATTGCTCAAGCTGGTGCAGAGGCTGAAGCCTTACGATTGAAAAAACAAGAGGTAACGGCGGAATTAATCCAATTAAAGCAAATTGAAGTCCAAGAAAAGGCTTTAGAAAAATGGGATGGCCGCTTGCCAAGTGTAACAGGCGGAGCCACTCCATTTGTTGATGTGGAGGGACTTTCAAAAAAATAAGCTGGGATATGTCTCACGCAAACCATGCTGATTATACTTCAACAATATACGGTGATAAAGGAGAGGCAATGGGCCTCTCTTTTTCTATGGTGAATTGCCGTTTCCAAAGTGTCCGAGACGAAATCGGAGATCGCGATATGTATTGCAACCATCCTTAAGAGGTTTAGACAGGAATGAAACTTCTAATACTATAGATAACTTTAGTTCCGTTACGGCGTTTGATAGGATTTATAAGGAGAGATGCAAATTTGGAAGCAATTTACCAGGCATTTTTGGTTTTTGTGGTAGGATATTTGTTTTTAAGGCTGACTGGAAAAAAAGCTGTAGCTCAAATGCACAGTTTCGATTTATTGTATATTCTTGTCCTAACCAATATCATCAGTACCCCTATAGAGGTTAAAAGTATGGGAATGGCTATTACCTATGCTGGAATCACAGTCATTCTATATAAAATCTTTATACGTTTATCCTTACATAATAAATTAAGATGGATTCTTTATGAAAGTCCAACGGTATTAATTCATAACGGGGATATCGATCGAAAAGGGCTGAAAAAGGTGCGTATGACAATAATTGAGTTATTGTCATATTTAAGAGTACAAGGGTACACTGATACTCAAAACATTGCCATTGCAGTGATGGAGGAAACAGGAAGTATTAGTGTTATCCCCAAGTCGGAATACCGACCAGTTCAACCTAATGATTTAAATTTACATGTAAAGAGAGAATATCTTCCTATTCCACTGATCATGGACGGTCAAATTGTTTACCATAATTTAAAATATCTGCAATTAGACCGTGGTTGGCTAATTGACGAGCTCGAAAAATCGGGTGAAAAAGTAGAGAATGTTCTATTAGCAACTTTTTTAGAAGATGGAAAGTTATTTATAGACAATAATGAAATGAAGGAACATAAAGGCGATCCATATTACTACAAACCAGGGAGAGATAATTAAATTAAGTATAGTTGGCTGGGGAGCCTACATTTTCTATATGAAATAGAAATTTGTTTGTCCTTATAAAAATCCTAGGGAAAGAGCCCTTCCGATTCTTATTTCTTAACATAAATTGTAGGGAATAAGTCTAAGGAGGGGTATAAAATGTTTGGATATGGTGGATTTGGTGGTTGTTGTGGCTATGGCTACGGTGGTATCGGCTACGGGGGCGGATTTGCCTTAATCGTTGTATTGTTTATCTTGTTAATCATCGTTGGAGCCACAATCTGTTTCTAAGAAAATACGATTAGTCGTAACTTAAAAAAGCCCTACAAGGGCTTTTTTGGTTGAAACTATACTTCATTAATATCGTCCATGGGATTTTGAAGCCGTTAAAAAGATTTCAGGAACTTCTGAAAATTCGGTTGACTTATCCTGCAGTTGTTTTATTATAGAAAATATAAAACAATGTTTTACTTATAAAACGAACAGGAGGAGAATATGCCTTTTTTACAAGTGGAAGATTTACAGATCCATTATGAAATCGAAGGAGAGGGTGCCCCACTAATTATCTTACATGGAATGGGGAACAACTCTCAATCATGGAAAAAGCAATTAAAGGGATTATCCAATCAATTCACGCTGATTGCATGGGATGCACCTGGGTATGGAAAAAGTTCTGATCCAAAAGTGGAATTTAGGGAATTTAAGCAATTTGCTGACGTTTTAAAAGAATTTATCGAAAAATTAAACTATGAATCTGTCACGCTGCTAGGACATTCAATGGGGTCGGCGATTGCACTCGATTTTAGTTACCGCTTTCCCGAAATGGTTGATGCGTTAATTATTTCAGATGCAACAAGAGGGGCAGCGGCACTAAGTAAAGAAGAGAATGATCGGAAATTAAAAAATCGTCTACATAACATTGAAACAGTAGAGCCGGCAGAACTGGCGAAGCTTCGCGTAAAGGAACTCCTTTCACCGCAGCCAGATCTGGAAATAAAGAAAGAGGCAGAAAGAATCTATTCGCAAATCAGACCGATGGGATTCCGCTCTGTCGCCTATTCACTTTTTTCTTTAAATCAAATGGATATTCTATCTTCGATCACTACACCTACCCTTGTTATTTGCGGAGAATTAGATAGAGTAACACCAGTTAGTGAGTCGCAGATTTTTCATGAGACAATAAAGGATTCAACATTTGTTACCATCCCTAGGACTGGTCATTTATGTTATCAAGAAGATCCCAATAACTTTAATGCAATCGTTCTAGACTTTCTGACCTCATTGGTGAAAGTATAAATCAAGAAGAGATTGCCCTTCTTTGCATAAACTTTGATATGATTGTAGTATATGAAAATTAATAACAATGAGATGGTGATATGCTTATGGCAAAAGATGAAAAGGAACGATATAATGCCAATGCCTTAGTGCGAGGATTGGAAATTTTAAAGCTATTTAGTGAAGAGCGCCCCACATTATCCTTGGTTGAAATCGCGAAAGAACTGGATGTAAGTCGAACGGTTCCGTTCCGGTTATTGTATACACTTCAAACACTTGGATATCTCTATCAAGATGAACATACGAAGCGCTACAGTTTAACCCCAAAGGTGTTGGAATTAGGCTTTGCCTATTTAAGTACCTTAAAACTCCCTGAAATTGCGCAGCCATATTTAGAAAAATTAAGGGATGAAACTGGGGCATCTTGTCATTTATCGATTTTGGATGGTCAAGAAGTTGTCTATGTTGGCAGTGCGCCAGTCCGAGGAGTCTCGGCAGTTAATGTGAATATTGGCTTGAGACTGCCCGCCCATGCGATCGCTAATGGAAAAGTACAGCTGGCCTATCAACCCCAAGAAAAATTAAACCAAATATTATTTGGCTCTAATTTAAAACCATATACGGAAAGAACGCAAACAGATTACATGGATTTTCAACAAGAATTAGCTACGATTCGGCAAAAGGGATATGCGATTACCAAGGGTGAATTCCATCATGGAATTCAATCGGTTGCTGCTCCCATATTTGAGCGAACGGGTCAAGTGATGGCAGCGATTAATGTGGTCGCCACAGAAGCTACCTTCAATCAAGAATTTATTGAAAAAATTGCCTTACCTAAAGTGCTGGAAGTTTCCGAAATATTATCTGGATTTATGGGCCGCCACTCAAAAATGAACTAGAAAGCTTGCGAATTTTCGCAAGTTTTTTTTGTTGTTTAGTTTTATATATAAAACTAATTTTATTTTGTGAAACAAAATGAATGATTTTTGTTGACGTAATATTCTCAAAACTTTAAAATAAACTTAGCAGGAAACTATGTTTTGTATATAAAACTTATTCCTTGCTGCGAAAAATAAAAAAAGGAGTGATAAGAGTCCGTTTGGGCGTTTGAAGTATTATATATATTTAATAATTAAATCTTCTGGAAGCGCATTCACTTGATTAAAATCAAAAGGGGGCTCTTTAATGCTGAGAACGAATAAACGTTGGATTTATATTGCTATGCCTATTTTCTTTTTTTGGTTTTTTGGACAAATTGATAAATTAGGTATTTCAATTATCCAAACGGATCAAGGTTTCTTAAATGATCTGGGATTAACAGGTGCAGATAAGAATGCAAAAATTGGGATGATTACATTTATCTTTACCATAGCTTATGCCTTATCCAATATATTTTGGGGATTTATCATTGACAAGCTTGGAGCAAGGAAGACAGGTATCTTCGGTCTTATTGTATGGGCTATTACCATGATTATTGGCGGGTTATCTACTTCCTACGAGATGTTTATCTTGAGCCGTGTCATTCTTGGTATTGGTGAGGGGATGATGATTCCGATTTGCGGAAAATTTATCTCAAACTGGTTTAATCAGCGTGAACTTGGGCGGGCACAATCCTCATGGCTGGTAGGAAACTATTTAGGACCTGCTAGTGGAGCGATTATCTTAACGCTTGTTATTGCCACCTTCCATTGGCAAGCCGCCTTTTTCGCTTTAGCAGCATTTAATATTTTAATCGTTCTTCCTATGTTTATCTTCCTTACTCGCGATACACCTGAAGAACATCCACGACTAGATCAAAGGGAATTAGCGTATATTCGACAGTCAGATTCTAAAGTATCAACGAAAAAACAAAGCTTTGTTCAAGACTATCGTTATTGGATTGTCTGGTTCGGTATGTTAGTGTCGTCATTTTTATTTTTCGGTATTAGTATTTGGCTGCCTACTTATTTAGTCGGAGCGAAAGGTTTCACAAGGGAGGCTATGACTGGAATCACCTCTTTATCTTGGCTGTTTGCTTTAGGATTCGTATTAATTTGCGGATTTCTAGCGGATAAAACCAAGCGTCCTGGTTTACTTGCGACGATCCTATTTCTTTTGACGGCATCATTTTTAACTGCGGCCATTCTTTCTCCGCAGCCAGTTATGGCCGGGGTATGCATGGGCTTAGCAATGGGAACACAAGGCGGCGTATTCCATTTAAGTAATTTATTTATGGTTAAATTCTCTACGCCTGAAACAGCCGGACGTGCTGCCGGGTTGATGGGATTTACTAACATTCTTGGCGGGTTTTCAAGCTATATTATGGGTTGGATGGTTGATATTGCCGGTGGGGACTTTGGACCTTCCATTGTGATGTTGATTATCGCAGCTACGCTTGGGTTCATTGCGTATCTATTTACATTGAAAAGGGAAGCAGCAGAGCTAAAGATTGAGAATCTACCTCCTCAACAGGTGATTTTATAATATGTTAGTAGGCTATATTGTTTCTCATATAAAACATAGTTTTATATATTAAATATTTTCAATATTTATAATTGACAATTATAGTATTTGGAATTAATATTAGTTTATAAAGAAAACATCGTTTTATATATAAAACGTATTCAAGAAGGAGTGTTGTAAATGTCTGAGGAAAAGTTTTCAGTAGAAGCGTTTGAGAAAAAATATGTGGCGAGGTTAAAGGATCGCTCATTAGATTTCAACGTGTTGAAGTTTCAGGAAGAAGTGGACCCAGCTTATCGTAGAGCACAGATGAGATATATCGGCCGCGGTGCCACTGCTAATAATGATGCAAATGTGATTGCTGCAGAACACTTCACATTAAGCACCATGGTTTTACCAGCAGGGTGTAAAGGACCACTTCATTTACATGATGATGTGGAGGAAGTTTTCTTTATCTTAAAAGGCAGTGTGACTGCACTCATCCAAGAAGAGGGTGAAAGTGAAGTCCATGAAATCGTCTTAAATGAAAGGGATTGTATCAGCTCTCCTCCAGGCGTCTATCGCGGACTGCGCAATGATAGCGATGAAGAGGCATTAATGCTCGTTATGCTGGGTGCTGTTAAGCCGAATTTACCGACTTATCCAAAAGGTAGCGCATTAGAGGAACTTCGTCTTAAGCGGGCTAAAGAGAGAGAAGCAATTATTACCGGAAAATAATTTTTCAATAGGCAGATGTTTCTCAGCAAACATACTCCCTGAAACTTAAGAATTTGTTCGTTGACAGGGATGGTCCTCTTATTTTCATGCGGGATCATCCTTGTTAACTTTAAACGAAAAAATGGAGGTAGCAGGATGTTAGGAATCACACATTTAAGGCATATTAGCTTAATTACCCCCGTTCTCAAGGAACAAGCTGAATTTTATGAGAAAATATGGGGCTTGGATAAGGTTTCTCAAGATGAACAGTCTGTTTACTTTCGCGGGGCCGGCCCAGAAAACCATATATTAAGCTTGCATGCAGGAGAAAAAAGAGGGCTGCACCATATTGCGTTCGGTATGGTGGATAAAAACGCAGTCGACAGAGCGGCAGAAATCCTTGCTTCAAAAGGTGTGAAGATTGTTTCCCCACCTGGTTATTTGGATGAGGAAGGAAAAGGTTATGGGTTGCGTTTTGTCGATCCAGAAAATCGCTGTATCGAATTATCAGCTTGGGTGGAAATCCATACCTCGATTTGGAACAAGAAAAATGTCGATCCAGTCAAACTGAACCATGTCGTAATGAATACGAAAGACCTTGATATGATTACTGATTTTTATACGAATGTACTAGGGTTTAAGGTGACCGACTGGAGTGAGCACCAAATGTCCTTCTTACGCTGTAACAGGAAACACCACTCGATTGCCTTCAATCAGGATGCTCACGCCTCCGTTAATCATATTGCCTACGAAGTGGATACGGTGGATGAAGTGATGCGAGGAATCAGTAATGTCAGAAAAGCAGGCTATCAAGAGATTTGGGGCCCAGGACGCCACGGTCCTGGAAACAATGTTTTTTGTTACTTCCAAGATCCAGGGAAGTTTGTGATGGAGTATACCTGTTATTTGGAAACGATTGAAGATGAGTCAGAATGGAGAGCGCGTGTCTGGAAGCGAGTGCCACATTTAATGGACCAATGGGGAATTGCCGGCCCTCCAAAACCGGAAACACGGGCAGCAATGGGCGGCGAGCCAGACCCAGGCTGGGTAGATGTTAAAGCATTGGTTTGACGAAAAGGGGTGTCAGGATGGATTTAGGATTAAAGGGTAAAGTAGCGGTCATCATGGGAGGAACCTCTGGAGTTGGCTTAAAGACGGCAGAAATGTTTCTTCAGGAAGGTGCCCGCGTCGCGGTTTGCGGCAGAAATAGCGAGCGGAAAGAAAAAGCCTATGATCACCTGCTGAAATTTGGACCAGCCGATTCGATTTTTGCAGCAACCTGTGACGTGACTAATAAGGATGATGTTAACTCGTTTATCATCGGGACAGCCACACACTTTGGCGGGATTGATATCCTTGTGAATGCTGCTGGACAAAGTGTCATGGGTTACTTTTTTGATGTGACGGATGAACAATGGGAGCAGCAAATCCAATTGAAATACTTTGCCATCATTTATGCGGTGAAGGCAGTTCATCCTTATTTGGTTAAGAATGGCGGCGGCCGCATCATAAATATCAATGCTACATTAGCGAAAGAGCCGGAAAGACATATGATTGCGACGGCGGCAACAAGAGCCGGATTATTGAATTTAAGTAAGACTCTATCGCAAGAGCTTGCTTCCGATAATATTTTAGTCAACTCAGTGAGCTTAGGGTTGATTCGTACCGATCAATGGGAGCGAAGAAGATTGAATAATGCCCCAGATATGAACGCAGAAGACTATTATTCTGACTTAGCCAAAAAGCGAAATATCCCTTTAGGGAGAGTTGGCGAAGCAGAAGAAGTGGCGAGTGTGATTTTATTTTTAGCATCAAGCAAAGCAAGTTATGTAGCGGGTTCAACCATTGAAACAGCTGGAGCGCTGGGTAAAGCGCTTTAATTACTGATAAAGGCAGGAATGAATGATGAGCGAACAAAATCAGATGGAATATACCACAGCAGATGCAGTTGTAAAAGAACTTGTCCGTGCTGGAGTGGAAACAGCGTTTGGAATTGTCAGTATACACAATATGCCGATCTATGATGCGATTCTCCGGGAAGGAAGCATTCATTTAGTCTGTTCCCGCGGTGAGAGCGGCGCGGCAAATATGGCAGATGGCTATGCCAGAGCCACGGGTAAATTGGGAGTCGTGATTACGAGTACGGGAACAGGTGCCGGAAATGCGGCAGGTTCGTTAATTGAAGCATGGGCCGCAGGTGTACCAGTTCTTCATCTTACCGGTGAGGTGGCTTCCCCTTACCTAGGAACGGGCAGAGGATATATCCATGAATGTAAAGACCAGTTGTCGATGATGGAAGGGTCTTGTAAAAAAGCAGTTCGCTTAAGAAGACCAGAGCAGGCAGCTGCCGTCGTCCGGCAAGCCATACAAGATGCGTTTGCCTATCCGGCAGGACCAGTAACACTTGAAATCCCCATTGATTTTCAATCAGCCATTATCCCTAATCATCCGATTGAGGATATCAGTTTAATAGCTCCAACCAATCAAACCATTCCATCCATTCCTGAAGAGGCATTAGCCAAAATTAGTCATGCTCGCCGGCCGGTCATTTGGGCAGGAGGAGGAGTGATTACCTCTGGCGCCTCAAATGAGGTTACCGCGTTGGCAGAAACGATTGGGGCGGCCGTGATTACCAGCCAATCTGGAAAAGGAAGCATTCCTGAAAATCATTCACAATGTATCGGTCACTTTGCTGCGAATGAATTAACGAAAAACCTACTGAAAGATTCAGACCTGTTGATCAGTATTGGGGTTCGCTTTAGAGGGAATGAAACAGCCAATTGGAAAGTCCCTGTTCCAAAAGAACATATCTCGATTGACGCGGATTGGCAGGCGATTAATCGTAACTATGAAGCGACCTATGGATTAGTAGGCGATGCGAAACAAATTTTACAAGGATTAAATCAGGCATTATCACAGAAATCAATCGTTCCAGATCCTGCCTATCTAGATGAAGTACAGTCCGTTCGGGAAGAATTGCGGACACAGTTACGAGCAACACTGGGTCCTTATGAGCAAATCCTCGATGGGATGCGAAACGTGTTACCAGAAAACACGATTTTAGTCCGGGATGTAACCGTTCAGGCGAATGTGTGGGGAAGCCGCTTATTTGAAATCTATCAACCTAGGACATCGATTCATGCGTCCGGCGGCGGGATTGGCCAAGGGCTGCCAACAGCGATTGGTGCGCAAATGGCTTTTAAGGATCGTCCGGTTGTGCTGATGGCAGGCGATGGCGGATTTATGGTCAATGTCGGTGAAATGGCCACTGCGGCCCAGGAAAAACTACCGTTGATTGTGGTCCTGTTTGATGATGCGGGTTACGGGGTGCTTCGAAATATTCAAAGTGCGGCCTATGGTCGGCAAGTTGCCGTTGATTTAATGAGCCCTGACTTTGTGCTACTAGCGCAATCGATGGGATTTGATGCCTCACGGATCGGTTCAGCCACAGAATTTGTCACTGAACTGGAAAAGGCCGTTGCTGGTAAAAAGCCAACGATGATTGTGGTTGACATGGAAGCGGTCGGACCAATGGCGAAACCCTTTGGAGGTCCTCCAGGTGCAGCAGATGCTTTCAAACCGAAAAAGTTATAGGGAGGAATTAGTGTGATTTCAACACATCCATTTGTTTCAGGAAAATACCTGATTGGCGGGCAGTGGCTTCAAGCGGAAAGAACAGCCAATGTCACCAATCCAGCACATACGAGTGAAGTGGTCGGTGAAGTTGCCTTATGTTCAAAAGCGGATGTAGATCAAGCGGTGGGAACGGCTGCTAAAGTCTATGAAAGCTGGTCGCAAAGTGACATAAAGGATCGGGCAAACCGGATGAGGCTCGCAGCTGATGAGATTAAAGCAATCGTAGAAGAGAATGTCAGTTTGTTAGTTCGCGAGAATGGCAAGGTCCTAGTTGAAGCGAAAAAGGATTTGCTTCGAGTAGTCGATATTATGAAACAAGGGGCAGAAGAATTGCTAGAATGGTGGAAACCTGAAAGTTTGCCTGGAGGTCAAAAGGTGCAAATCCGCAAGCGTCCGCGCGGGGTTGCAGCTATCATCTCTCCCTGGAATTCACCGCTGATTCTTACCTTTAAACGAGTCATTCCCGCTGTGTTGACAGGAAATACGGTGGTCGTTAAGCCAGCAACCAGCTGTCCATTAACGATCATGACGTTCTTGAAAGTGGTAGCTTCCTATTTTCCAGATGGGGTTATCAATGTTGTCACCGGTTCTGGCGGTGTGATTGGTGATGCGCTTTGTTCTGATCCGCGCGTCCGTACGATTGCGTTCGTCGGCAGTACGGAAACAGGCAAAGAAATTATGCGTGCTGCTGCTGGGACAGTAAAGAAACTGTATATGGAGCTGGGCGGGAATGATGCAGCAATTCTTCTTGCTGATGCTAAGTTGGATGACGAAGCAATCAAACGTCTCCGTTTCGGGGTTCTTCGCGCGGCAGGGCAAGTGTGCTCCGCCATCAAAAGGATCTATGTTCACGAATCCAGATATGAGGAAGTCATTGAAAAATTAACGAAGGAATTTAGGCGTATTCGGGTTGGGAATGGGATTCAACCGGATGCTGAAATGGGTCCATTAAATAACAAATCCCAATATGACTATGTAAATGGCCTGATCAATCGAGCAAGTGAATCAGGAGCAAATGTCATTACTGGAGGAATTCAGTTAGATCCGGAATCGTGGGAACAAGGTTATTTTATTATGCCGACGATCATTACTGGTGTGGACCAACAGAGTGAAATCGTTCGTGCCGAACAATTTGGCCCGGTTATTCCGATCTTACCGTTTTCAGATGTAGATGAAGTAGTGCGGCTCGCTAATGACAGTGAATTCGGGTTAAGAGCGTCTGTTTGGACGGAGGATGAATTGCTCGCCGTGAAATTAGCTGATCGATTAGAAGCAGGCGCCGTCTTTTATAATAATCATACGGTTTTCCAGGATCTCCATCTTGATTTTCCTGGCCAAAAAGAAAGCGGCTTGTCCCGTGAAACGAGACATTGCGGACTCGAATATTTTGCTGATTCATACGGTTTGGCCAACTAAGAAGGAGGGCATCAGATGAGAATAGGATTAATTGGCGGAGGAAATATTGGAAAGTTCCTCCTTCAAAGCATCAATATTGAGGGTCTTCTTTCAGGTGGTAAAATTGTAGGTATTTATACACGGAATCAGCAGGCAGCCGGGGAGCTTGCTACTGAGTTTGCAGTAGAGAACTATTCGGATATTCAATCACTTATCCAGTCTAATATTGACCTTGTTGTTGAAGCGGCGACCATTCAAGTAGTGAAAGATTATGCGACGGCGATCTTAGCAAGCGGTAAAGATTTAGTGTTAAGCAGTATTGGCGCCTTAGCCGATGTGGATTTTTTTCAAAATCTAGAAAGAATATGTCAAGAAAGCAGTACAAAAATTTATTTACCATCAGGTGCCATTGGTGGATTAGATGTTCTAAAAGCGGCGAAATCGATCGGCGAACTAGAATCTGTTTCGATTACAACTAGGAAACCGCCACAAGCATTGCCTGGTGCTCCTGCCGATCAAGAAAAAGTGATGTTCGAGGGCTCTGCGGCTGAAGCGATTGAATTGTTCCCGAAAAATATTAATGTATCGATCATCTTGTCTTTGGCGGGCCTCGGACCAGAGCAAACAGGTGTGAAAATTATTTCCGATCCAGCGGTGAGGAAAAATAGTCATTCGATTGAGGCAACAGGGTCTTTCGGAACATTATTACTAAAAGTGGAAAATGATCCGATGCCTAATAATCCCAAAACAAGTTATTTGGCTGCATTAAGTGTGCTGTCCGCATTGAAAAATAAAGATGCGGTCATTAAAATGGGATAAGTGTTAAAATTATATATGGAAGAAAACAGGAGAAACCCGAAGATTTTTGATCTCATTCTCTGGAAAAAGTATAAGAAAAATAGTGTTAGGGGGAATAGTTGATGGTTAAAACAAACATAAATCTAGAAGACATGTCGCAAAATGATGTTGTTGAATACTTAAGTGAATCCGTTCAGCCAGAAATAGGCGCGATTCCTGCCTCTCTATTAGGAGATCCAAAAATCTATGATCTTGAACATAAAAAGGTGTTTTTAAAGACATGGATATTTGTTGGTCATGAATCAGAAATTCCCAATAAAAATGATTTCATTACAAGAGATGTTGCTGGTTATTCCGTCATTATTACACGAGGCGCTGATGGTGAAATTCGCTGTCTCTATAATATGTGTACCCACCGCGGCATGAAGCTTTGCCGAGCGGATGCAGGAAATAAATCTTTATTTACTTGCCCGTATCATGGGTTTAATTTTAAAAACAATGGGGATTGTGTTGGGGTACCTCTGCAAAAAGATATTTATGGTGAGGAATTTGATAAATCTGGTTTAGGGCTTCATCATGTTAGAATCGAAACCTACAAGGGTCTTATGTTCGGGACGTGGAATGACGAGGCTGAACCATTAGAAGATTTCTTAGGCGATTTTAAATGGTATCTCGATATTTTGGCAGGCCGGGCGGAAATGGAAGTATTGGGGCCGCCGCAACGATTTATTATTCATTCGAACTGGAAAATTGGCGCGGATAACTTTGTGGGTGATTCGTATCATACCATGGTTACGCATGGCTCGATTGTCAAATTGGGAATGGTCCCAAGTGCTACCTATTCCAAAAAGGGTTATCAAATTCATACTGACAAGGGGCATGGCTTAAATCTAGGCACGCCTAATCCTGATTTTGCCTTTCCAGAGGAACTTAAAGAAGAATATAAGTCTAATTTAACAGCAGAGCAGTATGACGTGTTGTCTAATCTAAAAAATATGATTGGCAATATTTTTCCCAATCTATCTTTCTTAATTTCTCATACGAAGGTAAAAGGCCAGTTGATTTCGAATACTTCGGTTCGTCTATGGCGGCCGGTTGGTGTCGATAAAATGGAAGTGATCACTTGGTTTTTAGTGGAGAAAAATACTTCAGCCGATTGGAAAAGACGTTCTCGTGAGTCGTTTGTTTTAACCTTCAGCCCGTCAGGAATCTTTGAACAAGATGACACAGAGGTATTTACCGATATTACTGCTGCAGCCTCCGGGACGATGCCATTAGTGAAGCAGCTGACCTTTAATTATACGATGGGCTTACATCGAAAGCCTGTGGAAGATTTTATTGGACCGGGTGTCGTTTTTGATGATAAATTCACCGAGGCCAATCAAAGGAACTTTTATCGTTATTGGCTCGATCTCATGACTTCTTAAGGTTTTATTTTTTGAAGAGAGAAAGCGCCTACAAAAAAAGATTGGAGGAGTCATGATGAGTTTAGAGAAGATGCTTGCAACCTTTGAAATGGAGCAATGGTTATACAGGGAAGCGAAGTTTCTCGATGATATTGATTTTGATGGCTGGTTTAGTTTGCTGCACCCAGACATTTCTTATCAAATGCCGGTAAGGGTTAATAAGGAAGGGATTGAACGTCCCGATTATTCCTTCGATATGTTTGCTTTTGATGATGACATTGAATTATTGAAAATTCGCGTGGACCGTTTAAAAACAGATTATGCCTGGGCGGAAATCCCGCCGTCTCGTACACGAAGGTCAGTCAATAATGTTCGCCTTCTTGAGTATGTTCCCAATGAAACAACGGTTGTTAACAGCTATTTGACGATTTATCGCAGCCGAAGTACCGATATTCATCACGATTTAATTTCAGGTGAACGTCAGGATGAATTCACGTATGTTGACGGGGAATGGAAGCTTTCTAAGCGCGTATTCATTGTAGATCAAACGACTTTAAATACTAGAAATCTGGCTATATTTGTATAGAAGCCAAAGTAGAAAGGAGCACCTTGATGGCTCAGCTAAGTGGGAAATCAATTTATTTGACCGGAGGTGCCTCCGGAATTGGAAGGGCTGTCACCGAGGCATTTGTAAAAGAGGGTGCCGTTGTGACCATCCTTGATCGGTCTGCAGCAGGATTAAATGAGCTCAAACAGCAATATGGTGAACAGGTTCAATGCATTGAAGGCGACGTTTCGATCTATGATGATCATGTACGAGCAGTGCAAAGGGCTGTGGAAACATTTGGAAAGTTAGATGTCTTTGTGGCCAATGCAGGTGTATTCGATGGATTTGCCAAATTTGAAACCGTCACACCGGAAGCCATGTCTGATGCCTATGACCTCCTGTTCAATATTAATGTAAAAGGATATTTTAATGGGGCAAAAGCGGTCACTGCGGAACTTAAAAAAACAGCAGGGAATATGATTTTCACTGTCTCAAGTGCCGGGTTCTATCCGGATGGCGGCGGGGTTTGGTATACAGCAAGCAAGCATGCTCAAATTGGACTAATGCGCCAACTGGCGTTTGAATTAGCACCAGAAATCCGGGTGAACGCGGTGGCGCCTGGTGGAACGTTAACAGCATTACATGTTATTCCACCACTGCAGTCTTTTGTAAAAATGGTCGATAATGAGACGAAAGAGAAAAGCATAAAAAAACGGAACCCGTTACAAATTGCGATGAAGTCTGAAGATCATGTAGGGGCCTATCTACTTCTTGCTTCGGAACAGGCACGTGCTATTACGGGTGAAGTGATTTCAAGCGATGGAGGATTAGGTGTTCGCGGGCTTGGTTGATTTGTATCCGAATTACTAATTGAGGTGAATTTAATTGACCGAATCATTGACGGAAAAAAAGCCGTTAGCTGGAAATAACGTCATTAATCAAATTGCATTTGTTGTTCGTGATATTGAGCAGGCATCGGAAGCATTTTCGAAACTTCTTGGCATCCCGAGACCCAATTGGTTCTTAACAGGAGAACGTGAAGTTTCTAAAGTAGTCTTTCGCGGTCAGCCAAGTGCTTCTCGGAGTAAACTAGTATTTATGAACACGCCGACTGTGCAAATCGAATTGATTGAACCCAACCAAGAACCTGGGACGATGCGTGAATTTTTGGATACTGTTGGGGAAGGAATTCATCATATCGCCTTTGATATAGATGCTATTCAAGAGAAACTTCCTATTTTTGAGGAGAACGGTTACCCATTGCTTCAGAGCGGGGAATTTACGTCTAGTGATGGAAGATATGTTTATGTGGATACGTTAAAAAGTCATAAGACACTATTGGAACTCCTAGAAAGTGCTGTTCCGAGAGATACGGCCCCTACCACAGATATCTTTACCCCTTTATTAGGAACCAATAAAGTCGAGCAGTTGGCAATTGTCGTAAAAGATTTGGATGCCGCTGCCGAGGCGTATTGCAAGTTACTGGGCGTGGAAAAACCTCCAGTGATTCAATCAGGTCCGAGTGAGCTAACTCAGGTTATTTTTGAAGGAAAGCCAACTGAAGCTGACTCGAAATATATGTTTATTAATACCCCTCTACTTCAACTTGAATTAATTGAGCCGGGTGATTCACCAAGCACTTGGAAAAAGCACCTCGAAACACAAGGAGAAGGTGTTCATCATATTTCCTTTGTGGTTAATGATATCGAGGAAAAAGTGAAATTGCTGGAGGACCTGGGCTATCCCGTCATCCAAAGAGGTAATTTCTGGAACGGTAAAGGCCGATACGCTTACATGGATACTTCATCTACATACAAAGTAATCATCGAATTACTTGAAAGATTTTGATAAGACAAAATGGTGAGCCCTTGGACTCTCCGTTTTGTCTTTTTTATTTGCCCTGTATTTCATTGTGAAAAATTGTACAATAGGAGTTGGGAAAATACTTGGGTTTCGAAAAACATTAAATTTAGGGGTCATAAAATGGATAGAAAAGAACGGACATTAATTAATTATTACTATGAAAAATTATTGGATAATCGCTTGGATGAGAAGGATGTATACGCCTTTTTAATCCTTATTAGCAATAACAGCAATGGCAATAGCTGTCTTCAGGAGCTGGCGGGCTTTGTTGTGAGCCGAGGTACGAAGCCTGGGGTTATCACGGAGTATCTTTGCGAGACAAGAAATAAGTTTGCTAATCTCGCAAAAACGGCTCTTAAGATAGAAGAGGTATTTTCATTCAAGGAAATAAAAAATGGCATCAATCAAGTGCTGGTTGATTGCCAATTAAATGGCTTATCCAATGAACAAGTTAACGATATTATTGTGTGTGTTATCTCGATACTACAGCATGTGAAAATCACTGAAAACGGAAGAGAGATCGGTAGGCTGTTTTTTGCCATCGCTAGTAAACAGGTCATGTTAATGGCTGAAGTGGAAATTGTGCAGAACGGTGGAGGTAAGAAAACAAATGTAGTTTTCCCAGTTCTCACCGCGAAAAACAATTATGCAACGATCAAGAAACAAGATAAATATGATGCCCCATACTTTTTTGAGGAAAAAGTCATTGAAATTACCAATCAGGACGGAAAGTTAGAGATTAACTTTGTAGGGGCAATGGGGTCTGCCCCCCAGTCGACTAAAGGTTAAAACGGTAAATGATCATGTAAAATAAGGAAGTAATAAATGGGTAAGAATATAAAAGTGAAAGGGGAATGAGTATGGAATTAACAATTAACTGGAAAGAGAAAATGGCGTTTGCGGGGGTTACTCCTTCTGGACATGAATTTACGATGGATGCCGCTCCAGAAGTCGGAGGAGAGAATTCGGGCCCAAGACCGACGGAACTGCTGCTACAGGCGGTGGCAGGTTGTACAGGGATCGATATTATTTCGATCCTGAATAAAATGCGCTTAGAGCCATCGGCTTTTCATATGGATGTTAAAGGCGAACGTGCCGAAGATCATCCTAAGCGCTTTACAACGATTAACATTCATTATGCATTAGAAGGAGAATTACCTGAAGATAAGGTAATCCGGGCGATTCAATTGTCGAAGGACAAATACTGTTCCGTTTCCCATTCCTTGAACTCAGAAATAACCGTCAGCTACTCTATTAATGGGGTAAAGGGTGAAAAAACAATATAACATTGAAAGAAGTAACAACCAACTGGTGTTACTTCTTATTTATATGCTTTGGAGAAAAATCTATTGAGTTTTGGGGTAATGTGGGGAGATTCTACGTGCCCGAAGCCAAGGAATATCAGAGATTACGGTCACGTAACACAAATGGCCTTTAGCCAACTAAATCGTCCTCTTATTACCATCCATAACCTACATCAATTATTCTCCGTCATTAACATATATCGTAATATCGCGGCGAGGCCAGCACCATGCTTGAATTCGCCGTTAATAATTAAGGTCATTACTTCTTCCATGGTTAGCTTATGTAACTCAATTTGTTCACTGTTTTCCAATCGTTGCTCTGTAGCGATGAGGCCTGTTGCTGCAAATAAATAGATTTCCTCGCTTGTTGAACCAGGAGAAGGATAAAAGCTTCCTAAATCCAGCCAATATTCCGCTTTATTTCCTGTTTCCTCCTCAAGCTCTCTTTTCGCGGTTTCTAGTGGAGCATCATTTTCTTTATCAATCATCCCGGCAGGAAGTTCCCATTGCCAACTCTTTATCGCATGTCGATATTGTTTTATACAGATAATCTCTTTATCCGCCGTGATTGGCAAGATACATACGCCCTTTGCAAAATCTAAATAGGAGAAGTTCTTTTCCTCTCCATTTGGGACAATGACCTTTTCTATGATCACCCCAAAGCGATCTACCTGTTCTTTAATGGAACTACTAATTTTCCAAACCATCCGCATTCACCTCTACATTTCATTATCTTTAAACTATTTTACATGGATTGTGGCTGATTGACTAATAATACCTGACGGGGATATTTATCCCATAATTTGCAAACGATAAACGAAGACGTACATCTTTAAAGGAGAAGAACTTACTATTGAATCAAATACCTCCGTTTCGAAGACAAAGGTCGTATTTATCCCAATTTTCAACAGGACAGCTGCATTTAAAAAACCCATGGATTTCAGCCTTTTTTTCCTTTTCCTATCCAGGGTTTGGGCATATCATGCAGCATCGTTACGCGGCTGGGTATATTCTCATTCTCTGGGAGACATTTATTAATGATCGGGCAAAAGTAAACCTCGGAATTTTATATACCTTATTGGGTGAATTTGAAAAAGCAAAAGACGTATTGGATAATCGGTGGCTGATTCTCTATCTGGCTATTTATATGTTTGGAATTTGGGATAGTTATCGGACAACCGTTGATTTAAACAAGCAGTATATATTAGCTGACCGAGAGGACGCTCAGGTCTTGATCATGCAAATGGGAACATTTGATGTCAATTACTTGGATAAACGAAAACCGTCAATAGCTCTCATCTGGTCAGCCTTATTTCCTGGTTTAGGTCATCTGTATCTCCATCATGTGATTACAGGATTCTTTATATTTGTTTATGCGGTAGCCATATGTTATTTGGGACATATTCCTAAAGCGATTAACTACTCAATGGTTGGGGAGTTTACAAAAGCTATAAATGAACTAAATATGCAATGGACCCTTTATTTCCCCTCTATTTATTTTTTCATCATTTACGATTCTTATGTTTTAACGATTGAACACAACAAACTGTTTGAAAAAGAAATGTCCAAATATTTGCGAAAAAAATATCAAAGTAAAGATTTCCTTTACCCTTTGTAGAAAGTGAGTGTTTGTCCATTGTTTGTCATTGTCACTTTCGAGAATAGCATTTTTATTGAGTTAGCTATCACAGCCTTGGAACAAAACGGAATTTCAAATGATAAGATATTAGCGGCCCCGCTCGATAAAAGATCTGAACCGCGAAAATTATTTGATACGATTCATAGGGCTGACGGGATGAGTCTTTTTGATGCTGCCGCCATGTTAGGAACCTGTTTCATGCTACTTGGGGCCATTTACGGCTATGTATTAAAATGGGGTCCGATTATATGGGGAATTATTGGGGCAGTGAGCGGTTTACTACTAGGATTTTTGATTAAATTGTTACTTGTGAAAAAAAGTAAAGGTGGAGCAAAAAACATTAGATCAGAAATAGTCCTCATGATTCGTTGTGAAGAACAGCAGTGGGAAACCATAGAAAAGATCATCTGGGAAAATAACGCACTCGGGATGACAAGGATAAATGGGGCATAATACCGGGTGCCTGACCTCCGCTCTGTTATAAGTTTAAAGCGTTAAAGTGAGAAAGAAGACGAGAGGAAAAATCTCGTCTTTTGTTGGTGTCAGGCACCAAGTGTTTCGTTCACTTGCGCCCCGAGCTTTTGGATTTGCACGATAATGGTTGTGATTTCTTCTACGGGTTGAAGTAGTTTGCTGTTATCGAGGGTTGATGGGTTAAGTTTACCGTCGTTGAGATCCTTTAAGTAGAGGTCAATTTGTTGAGTTAAGAGGTTATTTTGTTCAATAATTTCCTGATGGAATCCCTTTACCGTTTCCGGGACATCAAGAGTATTAAAGGATTGTATCTTATTTTTCATCTGTTGGAGTTGTGCCTTGAGTTCATTTGCTTCTGCTTGGTTGTTTAAAACATGTTTGATAAGTGGAGGAGTTTCAGCGGCAAAATTGTCTAGGGTTGCTGCGTAGCTTGTGGCTTCCTTTACATAATCAAGCGTGTCAGATGCCGTGTTTAAATAAGAACACCCACTCAGGAGCAGCAATAGACTGGCAGAAAAAACAGTCAACCACCTTTTCATCTAAAAACCTCCGTTTCACCATAAGTATTATTGAAGAAACAGTTTTTTTACGCTCTTCTTATTTATGTATTCAGATACAAAAATAATATTCATTCTAGTGCTTGTAGAACAGGATGCTATTTCTGAAATTCATCATCCATTGACTTTATGTATCTTTGTGTCCAAAAAATGAACTTTTTTCCATGGCAAAATGCAGTATTCAACATATTCCGAGTGTCACTATAAAAATAAATGTCATAAACATTATGAAGATAGTAAAAAGTGTCGATATTTGATGACGAAAACTATTTTATTGTATTCGCTTACAATTGGTACACTTAGTACAAGTTCAAAATAAGGAGTTTCTGATGATGACTAACGACGATCTATTTACCAAAATCGAACATCTAAGAAAAACAATGATTTCAGTGGGGCTATCCAAAGGTTTTACCTCAAGTGAAACGGTAAGACTAAGTGAAAGGCTTGATAAATTAATCAACTTACAAATGGGTTTACTAGAGAAAATATCTGCTTAATTACTTATTATATTTATCCAATATATTCATAATAATTAAGTTTGAAAGAAAAGGCACTAGATACCATGCAGTATATCATGATAACTCTCTCATAGAGAAAAAGCGTAAAAGTCCTTTGAGGAGGCCTTCTACGCTTTATTTTTAGGCTCAAAAGGAACTGACCTAGTGTCAGTTCCACCTCATTAAATCAGTTTCTTACTCAACTGCTAATAGGGATACCCTCCATATGGATATCTGGTTGGATATGGTACAGGTGCCGGATAGGATGCTGGGTATGGGGCAGGATAAGGGACTGGGTATGGATAACCTCCGCCAGAGGACAATGCACCGACCGTTAGACCGCCTAACAATCCTCCGACAAATGGAGCGCCATAGCCACCATAGCCAGGGTAGCCTCCGTGATACCCACCGTGATACCCTCCATGGTAGCCTCCGTGATAGCCCCCATGGTGTCCATCATGATGCCCAAAGTCGTGATAGCCTCCATGGTGTCCATCATGATGCCCAAAGTCGTGATAGCCCCCATGGTGTCCATCGTGATGCCCGCCGTCGTACCCTCCATGGTGACCACCGAAATGTCCTCCCATCATACAAATACATCTCCTTTTTTGTCGATAACAAATCGTCCTTTTGGTTACCCTTGAACATGGTTACCTTTTGTACTGTATGCATGATAAAGTCCAATGAATGGGCGGATGAACACATTTATGAAATCCGCCACTTGATTTGACATGCATCTTCCTCCAGGTTTCTTGCTATAATGGCAGGTATAGAGAGTAAAAATAAGGAAGTGGCTCCTAAACTTATGAAAATTAAAGTCATAATTGCGGATGATAACTCATTTATTCGAGAAGGTCTGAAAATCATTCTATCTACCTACGGGGAATTTGAAGTGCTGGACACCGTCAGTGATGGAAAAGAGGCAGTCGATTACTGTCAAAAGCATGAAGTCGACATTGCCCTGCTCGATGTTCGCATGCCTAATATGAACGGGGTGGAAGCCACGAAGGTGATTACCGAAACAACGAACACCAAGCCAATCATATTAACGACATTTGATGATGATGAATACATCCTCGATGCCATTAAAAATGGGGCCAAGGGCTATCTATTAAAAAACAATGACCCCGAACAAATCCGTGATGCGTTGAAGAGTGTGTTCCACGGAAACAGCATCATTCAGGATGTTATTTTAGAAAAAATAAAGTCGAATTTAAAAGCGGCAAACAAAGAAACAGAAACAAAAATCGATCTCACAGGATTTACCGAGCGGGAACGTGAAATCATGTCCTTGATTGCGAAGGGGTATTCCAATAAAGCGATCTCCAAGGAATTATTTATCTCTGAGGGGACAGTAGCCAATTACATCACGTCTATTTTAGGCAAGACCGAACTTGAGCACCGCACACAAATCGCGATTTACTTTCTGACGGGGAAAGTAGACTAAAATGGAGTTTTGGATCATTTTTACGAAGCTGCTTTTGTTAGTGTATATTGCTTACCTTGCAGTACAAACCAATATCAGCCATATCTCCTGGATTGTCCTCGCCTTTCTCGTGTATTTTTGTGCAAATATTACGCTTTATATAATAAAAAATAACACCATCAAAAGGATACTGCATATGGTGTCCATCGCTATTACAACAGGAGCCTATCTCTTCGTGGATCCCTTGTTTAGTTTGCTCCTGCCTTTATCGATTGTGGAATTGGCCGCTGGTTTTTTTGATAAAAAAATAACGCTACTGATTCTTTCCTTGCTTCCTATCTTGTATATGAATGAATCGTTGAAGCCCCTATACGGTTTAGTGGCGTGTCTTTCTTTTATGATACTTTCGCTCACGACTATCTATAGCGATAGACTGGTAAAAAATGAAGCGCAAATCGATACGATGCGAAAAAAACTCCAGAAGTTAACGAAGAATATCAATGAAAATACCGAATACATACGGCAGTCCGAATACACCTTTAAATTAGAGGAACGCAACCGAATTTCACAGGAGATTCATGATAAAATTGGCCACTCGATGACCGGTGCGCTTTTTCAGATGGAAGCGTCCAAACGATTAATGGAGACCGATCCTCAAAAAGCAACCGAGCTCCTCCAAAATGCGATCAACATTTCGAAAGAGGGGATCGAAAACATCCGCCTGACCCTAAAAAATATGAAGCCCCCCACGGAACAAGTGGGGATTCACCGCTTGAAGCTACTAATCGATGATTTTAACGCCAAACAACAGATAAAAACCGTCCTCACCCATGAAGGCAATTTAGATATTATCGCGCCGATTCAATGGAAAATCATCCATGAAAATGTCACAGAGGCGCTGACGAACGCGATGAAATATTCACATGCAACACATGTTTCCGTCGATCTAAAGGTTTTAAACAAATTGGTCAGAGTTGAAGTGAAGGATAATGGTGCGGGAACAGCTATGATTAAAAAAGGCCTAGGTATCATCGGAATGGAGGAGCGGACGGCATCTGTCCATGGAAAAATAATTGTCGACAGCAGCGATGGTTTTTCCGTCACTACGCTCCTGCCGCTGGGGTGATGAGAATCTCACGCTCACAATATGAATAATCTCATGTGAAAAGAATGAACGATTGCACTTATGCGCGTTCATTCTTTTTCTATATACTGGAAACAGACAAACGATTTAGGGGTGAGAGGATGAACGTTTTAGAAATTAACAACTTAACGAAAAAATTCGCTGACTTTATCGCAGTTGATAATATGAGTTTATCTGTTGCGGAGGGAGAAATATTTGGTTTTCTGGGCGCCAATGGAGCTGGAAAAAGTACGACGATCAACATGATTGCCGGCCTGCTGCGCAGCAATGATGGAACGATTAGCATACTCGGAAAAAATAGTGCTAAATACAGCCGATTTGCGAAAATGAATATTGGCATGGTGCCGCAGGATTTGGCGATCTATGAGGATATGACGGCTTATGAAAATGTAAAATTCTTTGCTGGACTTTACGGTCTGCGTGGTGCCGAATTAAATGAACGAGTCGAGGAGGCCCTTGATTTCGTCGGCCTACAGGATAAACATAAAAGCTATCCGAAAAGTTTTTCAGGTGGGATGAAGCGCCGCCTAAATATTGCTTGTGCAATAGCCCACCGGCCAAAGCTCATCATTATGGATGAACCAACGGTCGGGATTGACCCACAGTCCCGGAACTATATCCTTACATCAGTAAAACGGCTGAATGAAATGGGCTGCACGATTATTTACACGAGCCACTATATGGAGGAAGTCGAAGAGATCTGTTCTCGGATTGCAATCATTGATCATGGGAAAATCATTGCTGAAGGAACGCAGGAGCAACTGAAGTCGATCATTACCAATACAAAAGATGTCTGGATTGAGGTTAAATCAACGGAAAAGGTGAACCTGGAATCGATTAAAGAAATAAACGGGGTCGAAGCTGTTTCAGTCGATGAAAACTTGATTAAAATCAACTCAGATACGGGCGTCAATAACTTAAACAAAATCATCGAGCATTTTATGAGCAGCCAGATCGAAATCCGCTCCTTACAAGAAAAAGCACCGAACCTGGAAACAGTATTTTTAACATTAACGGGTAGAAATCTACGTGACCAATAAGGGGGGACTCACTTTGAACATACTCAATATCGCGTGGAAGGGTATTAAAACAGACTTCCGAGATACCCGAACCTTGTTTTTTATGTTAGCCTTCCCAATTGTGTTAATGCTCGTCCTTGGAACAGCACTATCGAACACGTTTACGACCAGTCTGCGCGTCGATGATATCGATGTCTTATATAAAGATACAACGAAGGGTGAGTACTTTCCTCACTTTATCACTGAGGCCGAAAAATCAGGGCTTCATTTTAAAAAAGCAACTGAACATAGCGATGGCGAAAAAGAAGTGAAGCAAGGTAACTATGATGGTTATATAGAAGTAACCGATAAAGGGATTCAGCTCTATGTCAATAATGGGACCAGTATTGAAGGAAATATTCTGCAAGGGATGCTCGCCTCCTTTGTCGATCAATACAATATTGCTTCTGAAGTCATGAAGGTGGCTCCGGAAAAGCTGGAAAGTGCCTTCACGCGTGAAAAGCCGGCGGATTTCATTAAGGAAACTTCGCTGCTTCCCGATAAACAGCCGGGATCGATAGATTACTATGCAATTGTCATCACAACGATGATTGTTCTTTACGGTGCGATGTCGTCAAGCTCGTTAATCGTAAGCGAAAGAGTTCGCAAGACAGCGGACCGCCTGATTGCTTCTCCAGTACGAAAAAGTGAAATTTTCATCGGGAAAGTACTCGGGAGTCTCGTTAGTAATAGCATCTGTATCCTGCTCGTCATCCTGTTTAGCAAGCTTATTTTCAAAGCCAACTGGGGCGAACATCTTGGATTGGTATTCCTTGTTCTGCTAACAGAAGTCGTGTTTGCGGTCAGCATGGGGATTGGCGTCAGCTTCCTGTCAAAAACAAGTGCAGGTCCGAGAGTGATCATCATGCTGTTTGTGCAGTTATCGTCCTTTTTTGGCGGAGCTTATTTTAAAATTGACAACCCAGAAGGCATTTTCAAGCTGATTACTGAGCTTTCGCCGCTAACCTGGATGAATACAGCGCTGACAAAGATTATTTATGCGAATGACTTTGCGGCAGCTATTCCAGCGCTAACGATCAATCTTGGCGGGGCGCTCTTATTTTTACTCGTGGCGATCATATCTTTGCAAAGACGGGAGGGGCTATAATGAAGGATATCCTCTGGTTAATTCAGAACACGTTACGTGTGACGTTTCGAAAAAAGAAAAACATTATTATGTATCTATGTATGCCGTTAATCGGGATTTTTATCTCCTTGCTCGTCTATGGCGGCGATCAAAAAACAATCCTTCATGTTGGAATTGTTAATCAGGACCCTAGCGAGATTACTACGGATACAATCCAATTTTTAAAAAGATTAGAGAATGTGGAAATTTCCAAGATTACCACGGCTGATGTTCAAGATCAAATCTCGTCTGGCGATCTAGATAGTGTAATTACCTTTGAAGAAGGATATTCTGACAGTGTCTTGGCTGGGGAGCCTGACCATATCCAACTGACCTCGATCAAGGGTGCAGCAATTACCGCATACGTGAAATCTTATTTACATCAGTATATCGATAATATTGCGACGATCAGTTATGTTGCGGGCGGTAATCAACAGACTTTTGAGCAGATGTATCAGGATTACCAGCAAACAGATTATAAGCTGACCACAAATGCTTTAGAAGGTTCTTCAAAAAACAAGTTTATGACCAACCAAACGATTGGCTTCCTGATTATGATCATGCTGATGTCGGCCTGCAATATGTCCGAGATCATCCTTTTAGAAAAAGAAAACCGCACCTATTTTCGGTTATTATCAACACCGATTAATTCCAGGAAGTATATCTTCTCCAATGTCATGGTCAACATGATTGTGATGACGATACAGGTGCTGATCACGTTAACGATTATGAAAAGTATCTTTGATATTGGCATCAATATGTCCTTTTGGTCAGCGGCGTTCGTCATGATGCTATTTTCATTGATTTCCGTAGGGATCTCATTAATGATTGTTTCTTTTTCAAACAGCCGCAGTGCCGCTGGCGCCTTGCAAAATTTAATTATCACTCCGACCGTCATGCTTTCCGGCTGCTTCTGGCCGGTGGAAGTGATGCCGAAATCGTTACAGAAAATTGCTAATTTCCTGCCGCAGCGCTGGACATTGGATACGTTAACGAAGCTTCAGGAAGGAAATGAATTTAGCGGGTTGTATTTAAATTTCATGATTCTATTCGCCTTTGCTGCTGCGTTTTTCTTGATTGCGGTGTATCGATTTAGTAGAAATAATTCTACACAGACTTTTGTGTAGTAGATATGTGGTTCAGACCTCCGCACAGCTAATGTATAAAGTGGAAAAGTGTAAACGTCGGATGAGGGCAAAGTTGCTCTTGTCTTTTTTTTTGGCTGGTCGGAATGAGATGCAGGTAAAATAAAAATAGAATAGACTAGTATAGTTGAGTATAGTATAGTTAATCCAACTATTTAGATTGATTTTATGGGAATGGAAATCCATATTATGTTAGAATACTATTTTCAGATGATTGACAAGATTGAAATAGATTGGTAATATCTTAAATATCTTAATTTAATGATGAAACTTATCGAGAGCGACTGAGGGACTAGGCCCTATGACGTCCGGCAACCCCCATTACAGGGAAGGTGCCAATTCCTGCAGAATGACGATCATTCTGAAAGATAAGTCGAAATATCCACTTGTATTTCGATGTCCCTTTCAGTTGAGAGGGGCATTTTTTTATATCCAAAATATTGCATTTTAAAAAAGAGGTAATCGTATGATTGAGATTCAGAATCTTTCGAAAGTTTACAATACGAAAAATGGCACGGTAAAAGGTGTGGATGATGTTTCGTTAACCGTTCAAAGAGGCGGAATTTATGGAATTGTCGGCTATTCAGGTGCAGGAAAAAGTTCGCTCTTGCGCTGTATTAATCTGTTGGAGCGACCAACATCAGGGAGTATTACTGTTGATGGTATTGACCTTACTTCACTAAAGGGGGAGAATCTACGCTTATCACGATTAAAAATAGGGATGATTTTTCAACACTTTTATTTAATCAGTCAAAAAACGGTGTTTGAGAATATCGTGTTTTCCTTGAAAGCGGCCAACTATCCAAAGAACCAAATCAAAGAACGGGTGGAAGAACTGCTTGCAACGGTGGGTCTTGGGGATAAAAGGGATGTTTATCCTTCCCAACTGAGCGGTGGACAAAAACAACGGGTAGGGATTGCACGAGCGCTGGCTAATAATCCGAAGGTACTATTATGTGATGAAGCAACATCAGCCCTGGATCCAACCACGACAAAATCGATCTTAAATTTATTGAAAAAAATTAACAAAGAACTCGATATTACGATAGTTTTAATCACGCATGAGATGAATGTTGTCAAGGAAATTTGTAATCGAATGGCGATTATGCAAGAAGGAAAGGTCATTGAAGAGGGAGCGGTATATGATATATTTGCCAACCCTCAGGCAGAACTGACCAAAGAATTTATCGACAGTGTTGTTTCCTTTGACGTTCCGGAGACCATTTTAAATAATTGTGAAGGACCGATTATCAAGGTCATGTTTAAGGGGAAAGTCGCTGGAGAGGGCGTTATTTCCGATATGCTCCAGCAATGTAACGTAAAAGGGAACTTCCTGCATGGATCGATTGAATATATTCAAGAATTGCCACTAGGCATCTTTATTATGGAATTGAAGGGACAAAAGGAAGACGTGAAAGCAGCACTTCAGTATATCGAAGACCGGGCAGCGCAAGTGGAGGTGTTACGTGATGGGCTTTGATTTTCAGCATCTTTTGGAACTAATTCCTGATATTAATACAGCATTTTTACAAACGATTTATATGATCCTCATCTCATTGGTAATCGCGATAGTCATTGGCTTGCCAGTAGGGATTCTATTATACGTGACCGACAAAGGCTTGTTTTTGCAAAATCGCGTCATCCAACTTTGCATGGGCTTTGTTGTTAATTTAGTCCGCTCCATTCCTTTTATTATTTTATTGGTGGCGTTAATTCCCTTAACCAATTTTCTAGTGGGTACAACAATTGGACCAACTGCTGCGAGTGTTTCGCTTTCTGTAGCTTCGATTCCTTTTTTTGCCCGAATTGTCGAGAATGCATTAAGGGAGATTGATAAAGGGGTCATTGAAGCCGCGATAGCTGCCGGCGCTACGCCGTTAATGATTATTAAAGATGTCCTGCTCCTTGAAGCAAGGTCAGGAATTATCTCAGGTATTACCTTAACACTGATTAGTTTAATTGGATTTTCGGCGATGGCAGGGACCGTTGGCGGCGGTGGAATTGGTGATTTGGCCATTCGGTTTGGTTACTATCGATACGACAATACCATTATGATTGCCACTGTGATTATATTAATTGTTTTAGTTCAGTTTGTTCAGTTTCTTGGCGATTTTCTCGCCAAAGTTTTTGATAAAAGATAAAAAGAGAGAGGGAAATAGTCATGAAAAAATTGTTTTTATCATTTATATTGCTAGTAGTCTTAGGAGCTTTAGCTGCTTGTGGCAGCTCAGGAAACAACGATAAGAAAAGCGCTGATTCAAAGAATATTAAATTGGGGGCTACAGCTGGTCCGTATAGTGATATGTTGAAGAAAGCGATTGTACCAGGATTAGAAGAAAAGGGCTACAAAGTAGAGATTGTTGAATTTAGTGATTATATTCAACCAGACAAAGCGCTAGATAATGGTGATATTCACGCAAACCTCTTCCAAAACTCGATTTACCTTTCAAGTTTTGCGAAGGAAAATAACATGGATTTATCCGCGTTGATTTCTGTCCCAACGGCACCTATGGGCCTTTATTCAAACACTTATAAATCGCTTGCTGAGGTGAAGGATGGGTCAACAGTTACCCTTCCAAATGATCCGACGAATGCCGCTCGGGCCTTGAATACGCTCCATGATGAAGGTTTGATTAAAATTAATGAAAAGGCAGACCCGATTAAAGTGTCTGAGAAGGATATTACTGAAAATAAGAAAAACTTGAAGTTTCAGCCGATTGAAGCAGGTCAGTTGCCTCGTTCTGTCGATAGTGCTGACATAGCCGCTGTACCTGGAAACTTCGCTCTTGCTGCTAAAATGGACTTGCTTAAAGCGCTAGCGCTTGAGAATATGCTCGATCCTTATCGCAATGTTGTAGCGGTGAAAACAGAAAACAAAGATGCTCAATTTGCAAAAGATATAAAAGCTGTTGTCGAGTCTGAGGAATTTGAAAAAGTAATCGATGAACAATTTGAAGGATTCGGAAAACCGGGTTGGATGAAAAAGTAAATCCAGAACAAGCCTCGAAGTCTCTATTCTTCGAGGCTTTTTTTGTGGACATTTCCGTACCAACTCGTTTATTCTCTCAAGTTTCTTCTATAATATTGGAAAATGACGAAAGTTAACATACTCTCACGAAAACTAGGTTCTATATTCGACGCTTTCTATGAAGTTTCTACATAACATTACAAATTTATTACATTCTGTCCAGTTCCATTGTTATTATTCTCTAACAAACTTAAACTATAATTATATGAATTGGAATAATTTTCTCTAAGAAAAGGTGATTATAGTTTGAAACGGAAAACATTAATATTTACGCTATCGGTTGCTCTTTTTACTACGATCGTGCAAGCAACCCCTGTTTTTGCAAGTCCACCTGTTACTCAAGGACAAATCAATCAGACAAAAGGACAAATCAACAAGACAGCAGGACAAATTGAAGAGATAGAAACAAAGATACAACAACTAGACAATCGTATTATTATAGGAATGGAAAAAAGCAAACAACTAAACGATGATATTAAAGCACAACAAGGTCAAATGGAAGAAACAAAGACTGAAATTGAAAGAGCAAGAAAAGACTTAGAAACGAACAAAGACTACTATTCTACAAGACTAAGAACCATGCAGGCACAAGGGAAACAGTCCATTATCACTTACGCAGAATTTATCATTTCTTCAGAAGATTTTTCTCAGTTATTAACTCGATCTACTGCCGTTATGCAAATTCTTGAAAGTAATACAGATATAATGAAGGCTCTAGCTAAAAAAGAAGCAACCTTAAATGCAGCAGAGCAAAAGCTCGAAAATGAATTAACCCAATTAAAAAAGAGTCAGGCTGAATTAGCTTCGGAACAAAAGAATGTTGAAGCTGATAAGGTAGAAATGAATCAGGTATTGGCAGATTCAAAAAGCGCCTTAAAGCAACAACAAACGGAACTAGTTAAACAACAAACTCAAAAAAATGCACAAGATAAAGCTCGCCTAGAAGCACAAGAGAAGGCACGTCAAGAAGCGCAAGAAAAGGCACAACAACAAGCACAGGAAGAAGCACGGCAACAAGCACAAGAAGAGGCACAGCAACAAGCACAGGAAGAAGCACGGCAACTAGCACAAGAAGAGGCACAGCAACAAACACAGCAACAAACACAGCAACAAACACAGCAACAAACGCAGCAACACACACAGCAAGAAGCACCAAAAAGGCCAAGACAACAGGCACCACAGTCTTCGGTAAAGAGCCCATCAGCTTCCGGTTCGCCGACAATTCAAGCAACTAACTCTGACACGGCAAATGCGTTAATAGCAGCCGCTAAACAATATTTGGGCGTTCCATACGTTTGGGGCGGGTCATCTCCAAGCGGGTTTGACTGCTCAGGGTTCACGCAATATGTGTACCGATATGTTGGGATTAGTCTTCCAAGGGTATCCCGTGACCAACAAGATGTTGGAACCAGAATTTCCCCGTATGATGTACAGAAAGGTGATTTAGTATTTAGGGGTAACCCTGCCTATCATGTCGGCATATATATTGGAGGCGGGAAATATATACATGCCCCGCAAACGGGTGATGTTGTGAAAATTGCTACGTATAATCCGGCTAAATTTACAACTGCAGCAAGAGTATTGCATTAGATATAAGTTAATAGAAAAAACAGGCTTGGAGGAAAACTCCAAGCCTGTTTGGTATAGATCAACATGTTTCATCATATAATTTTGCGTCTAAGCACCGAACTCGGTGAGAAGTAGAAGGAATGTGACACCGACTGCAAACTATAAGAAATGGAGTGGTTTTAGAATTTTTTTTGCCGATAATCACATATACTAGAAAAAAGGTGATATAACTTTTTTCTAAGAAGGTGATAAACATAACCACAATTCAAGAAATTGCTCAAGTCCTTGCCGGTCTTGAGCATAAATTAGCCCCTAACTGGCTAGAAAATGACATGATCAAAAAGACTTTGGCGATTAGTTATGATTATTGGTTAGAAGATACGGGTATCCCGATGACATTAAAAGACTTTGTGCAGCAATATCTCGAACACGCCGAATATCTCGGTGGGATTTTCTCACCAGATTCTGAAATAAACGATCTCAGTTGTTAATCAGCTGGAAAAATAGAAACTGATCACGAAAAAAGCAAAAGTAAGTGCTTAACTGTTCTATTTAAAGAAAGACGATTCGGGCTTCCGAGTCGTCTTTTTGCTTAGTTATCCTGAACGATGGGTTGATCAAGTACATCCGCATTGACCGAAGTGGTTGTACTTTGACCAGTAATAGTTGTGACATGAAACCCTGTATTTATTGAGCCTGAGCCCTGTGTGTTTTTCGAGGCGCTCTTAGGAGAAATGAACAACGAATTGCCAAATTGAACAATCCCGCCACTGACTGTATCAATCTTCACTGGAACTGGAAATTCTGACATGGATGAACATCCTTTGCATTTTAATAACTTACTATATGACAAATAAAAGGGAATGGTTCGAAAGCAATGACTGCAGATATGATGGATTACTTATTGCTGTTCAACAGTTCGTCATAACATTTTTAACAAACTGTGAACTTGTCACTATACCTATGTTGTTTAACAGAAAAAGGGAATATAGTGTAATCATAAAGAACAAACAAAAATTGAAAGGCGGAATGAATTATGATTAACAAATTTTTAAGAGAAAATAAAATCGCTGCCGCTATCTTAACTGTCTTACGTTTATACCTTGGCTATTCTTGGTTTACAGCAGGTTTTCATAAATTAACAGGCGGCTTCGATGCGGCTGGATTCTTAAAAGGAGCTATCGCGAACCCAGTAAAAGGTCCAGATGGTGCAGTCGTATTTGGATGGTATGTTGACTTCTTAAAACACTTTGCCTTACCAAACGTGGATGTGTTTAACGTCATCGTCCCTTGGGGCGAAACACTAATCGGCTTAGGCTTAATCTTAGGCTGCTTAACAACAACTGCAATGTTCTTTGGTTTAGTAATGAACTTTAGCTTCTTCTTAGCCGGTACAGTATCTCATAACCCTAGAGACATTTTCCTTGGCTTCATCATCTTAACAGCTGGTTATAACGCTGGAAGAATCGGTTTAGACCGTTGGGTGGTTCCTTTCATCACAAAAATGAGCAAAAAAGGTCCAGATCACGAAAAAGCAAAAGTCACAGCTTAAATGAACATCAAAAAGCAGAAGTTAACCCTAGGGTTCCACTTCTGCTTTTCTATTTTAAGTCCAAACTCATTTAATGCCATCCGTTATGTCGATTTCATTGATTTTTATTTAAGATGCCAACCTTTATTTTTTTTCACTAAAATTTATTTTTGGATTTTGTTCCAAATCACCTTTTGTTCCATATGCTTTAAGATAAGGGGTGATGTAATGACTGAACAATTTGATCTCGAGACGCTAAAGCACATAAGGAACAAACTTGATTATATTTACTATATCGCCAAAAGCAATTACAATGATAACCCTGAATTAATGGACACGATTGAAAATTTAGCTCAAGTGTCTAACATGTTTACGAATATAAAAATTCAAGAGTTAAGCAAACAAATCGAAATAACAAGCCCTCAAGGATACATTTTATCAAAACTATCAAACTCTTACTCAAGAATGAAAGAGTATGAAAAACAAAAAGAAACGGATTTCCCAACTTGGAAGCTGTGAAAATTGGGAAAATCGTTGGGTAGGCAGAAGGTTTAATTGACCCGCTGAAATTGTGGGTCGCAGGAAATACGACTAGAGGTACGGCTGCCGTGACGATCCCGAAAGGAAACTCAGGCAAATAAATTCTTCTAAGGGGCGGCTTCAAGAGGCATATTCATGTCTTTTGAAGCCGCCCTTTTTCGTATGTTCAAGATTTGGTTATCTTAATTTCTAAGAAGGCTAGTGTAGTAATTTGTGATAATTTGGAATAATCCAGCAGATAATAGTTGGGAAAATTTTATAAATACGACAGAATCCAACACACTGTTATAAAAGTACTAGATATAATAGCTTATATTGAGCAGTATAGACTATTTAATAGATAAATGGATAATTGAAAACGGAGAGCATTTTAGGAGGAAGAATATGAATGTTTCAGAAAGTGATGTTTCGGTTATTGATAAGGAATGGTTTGCGCTAATTTTGGAAGCAAAGGAACTTGGATTATCCGTAGAAACGATCAAGAGTTTTCTAAAACAGGATGAGGTAAAAGGGTATTAAATGAATATTTTAATGTGATTGATCGCCGAATACATTTATACAAAAAGGGACTAATCTTAGTCCCTTTTTTCTGTATTATTGTTCTCTTAAATGCTAATTAAAAGTACCTTCTTTTACCGTTTGTGGCAGTGGTTTTTGCTGCTGACTTAAAAAGAAGAAGACACCGAGCAGGACGAGCAGGCCGCCGACAATTTGCCAGCTGACGAGATGTTCATTTAATAATAGGACCGCTAGAATCGTGGCGCCGACGGGTTCGCCTAAAATACTCATCGAGATCGTTGTCGCATTGACGTAGTTTAAAAGCCAGTTATTGATCACGTGACTGACCGTTGGAACGGTGGCGAGTAACAAGAAGATGCCCCATTCCTTGGCAGGATATCCAGTTAAGGAAACTCCTGTTGTAAGGTTATAGATGGTAAGAATAATTGAAGCCGAGAAAAATACGCAAAAGCTATAAAGCCAATGTGATACCTTTTTGACGATCGTCTGACCGATTAATAAGTAACCAACCACTGAGATGACACTGAAAAACGACAGCAGGTCCCCCATGATTGCATCGTTGCTTAAACCGAAATCCCCCCAGCCAATCATCATTGCTCCGATAATGGCAATACCCATGGTCATCAATGCGGACAAGGTGGTTCGTTCCTTGAATAGGAGAAAGCCTCCAAGCAAGGAGACTATCGGCTGTAAGGCAAGGATGATGGTCGAGCTTGCGACGGTTGTTAATTTCAAGGACCCGAACCAAAGGACAAAGTGCAAGGCTAAAAAGAAGCCTGAAAAAAATAAAAAGAACCAATCTTTTTTCATGATATTATTAAATTCACTGCGTTTTTTCCAGACGATGGGAACCATTAAGATACTAGCAAACCACATCCGGTACATACTCAAAATCGAGGCCGGTGCGTCTGACCATTTGACAAATATAGCCGAAAATGAGATGGCAATGATTGAAATGGTCAGCGGCAGCCCAATTGATCGTGACCCTATTTCTTGTTGTTTCATCATATCCCCCTATACCCTGTAACAGGTCTTTTCTATAAAAATAAAACTTTCGCATCCCGAAAGTCGTGGCAAATATTTTTTATTATACCACATGGTGTCAGGCACCAGCGCTGCAAAAATTCACCTTGGCGAGAGAACTAATTAAAAAACGGGAAGGCGAGGTCAAGGGACAGCTTTTGTTCAGTCACCATGTTGGGTTCCTTCTAAAAAAAAGAGGTTGTGAAATTGCCTTGATCTGCCATTGACGAATGTTGTGGTGTTCTATATGATATGAAGATGAGAATGCCCGTACTTGCGGGAGAGGTTCATAGCTGATACCCTCTATAAAAAACTATGGATACATGACTTTAGGCCATGTCCATACTGGACGTGGCTTTTTTGTGGGATCCTTTTAGTTTGAGAAATAGAGCTGCTATGGGAAACTCTACTCTAGTGAAGTGTCGGGACAGATTACAAGGGGGTTTTTGTATGTCTGGCAGAAGCCATGAAGAAGGTTTAAAGGATTTAACTTTATTAGGTAATCAAGGGACTACCTATTCATTTGAATATGCTCCAGAGGTATTGGAGGCGGTCGATAATCTTCATCCGGATCGTGATTATTTCGTGAAATTTAATTGCCCGGAGTTCACTAGTTTATGTCCGTTGACGCGCCAGCCGGATTTTGCGACGATGTATATTTCGTATGTACCGGATCAAAAGATTGTTGAGAGTAAGTCATTGAAGTTATATCTTTTCAGTTTCAGGAATCATGGAGATTTCCATGAGGATTGTGTGAATATCATCATGAATGATTTAATTAAGCTGCTTGACCCAAGATACATTGAGGTTTGGGGGAAGTTTACTCCACGCGGCGGGATTTCAATTGACCCATGGTGTAACTATGGGAAGCCGGGAACTAAGTACGAGGAGATGGCAAATTTCCGTTTAATGAACCATGATCTTTATCCGGAGAAAGTGGATAATCGATAGAAAAATGAGGCCGGGATTCCGGCCTTATTTGTATTGTGGCTGCGATCTGATGTAGAGGAGACTTATGGAGTTTTAATACATCTTGGACAGTAACATTTTCTTATCCGCCAGTATAATTAAGTTATCCGCTAGTAAAAAGGCATATCCGCCAGTAAAAGTAACTTATCCGCCAGTAAGCGGTTTTTTTCATAAGTTTGTTAAAAAGCCACGGAACCCTTTCCGTGGCTTTTTGAGCTGGGTTACCATACGTAATCGTTATGGTCATCATCTTGATAGTCATAGTCTTCATCATCTGTTCGTCTGTTTTCAAGCCATTCATCGTCGATTATTCCGCTGAACATGATTTCATTTTGAACCTCTTCACTATTCCATTCGTTATCGATCATATTTCCACGAAGATTCGGGTCGTTTGTCATCTTTTTTTCACCTCCTTTACTATCATTGCCAATTTTCTCGTGACTATAATAGTACTGGTAGGGATTAAAAGTAAGAATGTGATATTGAGGGGCAGATTCGAATGGATTCTTTCCATTTTTACAGGAAAGACCGCTTAACAATTAATGAAAGCATGGTGTTAGCAGTGGAAATTGGTGGTTTTGATATAAGCAGGCAATTGTTTTCTAATGAATTTGGTATAAGTGCTTTTGAAGTATTGGAAAAGGAAACGGGACGGACGTTTATCCTAAGGCTGGCTGATTTCTCTAAAAAATCAATGGACTTTAAGAAAGCTCAATAGAATCGGTTAGAGGAAGAGTGATTTTATATGGGGCGGGTGAGGCCAAGGTCCTCGAATCAGGGGAGATTTTACACATCCAAATCAATTCAAAATACTATTTGGACATGGTGAGACATATTTTTAGATATAAAGCTTGGAACATAAGGAGATAACCATGGCTAAAAAATATGGACCTTCCAAAGGTATGATTATTGGTATCGTTTTGATTGTTAGTAGCTTAACAATTTTTCTAGCAATGAAGTTTGCTTTCTTTTCTCCTAGCAATCAGGCAAAGGAAATGGTCGACGAGTTTTATAGGTATGAAGCTGACGGTGATTTCGCGAATTCATGGAATCTATTTCATTCTGCTATGAAGGAAAAGTTCACTAAAGGAAACTACATCCAGGATCGTGCCCATGTGTTTATGAACCATTTTGGGGTGGAAACCTTCACCTATACAATCGGCAAGCCTGAAGAAGTGAAAAAGTGGAAGATATCTAAAACAGGACCTTTGCTGAAAAATGTATACAAGGTTCCTGTCACCCAAACCTATAAAGGGAAATATGGAAATTTTGATTTAAAGCAAGAGGTCTTTGTAGTAAAAGAAAAAGGTGAGTGGAGGATTATGTGGGATTATAATCAGTGATTTAGATCAAAGAGAGGTGATTCATGCTCTCTTTTTCAATGCTAAAGGGACATGCCTTAGGTATATTCGGTGAAATAGCTGGACAATCCTCGACAATATACTTAGGCAGTTGGAGGGAGATTCCTAGCCTTGACAAGGCTTAAGGTGAAACTAATCAAACGTTTAATTAGTATTCTCATAGCTGATTTTGTAGAAATTTCTTCGGTTGACAAGGTTAAAGATATGAATTATCCTAAAATTAATTAAGTATTCTGACACATCGTATTTAAAGCGCTTACAAAATACCTATTTTCAAACTTCCAAAAAGATTATCTAAACTCTATTCTTAATGGTATATACCACTGCAAAAACAAAAATTTACAAAAGAAGTAGAAATACTATATCCTTTATGTATGATATTGAATATCTGCATAAATGGGAGAAATTAGAGATGAGTAGAATGATAAGAGATGAAGAGGCAACTCCATTTTACAAACAATTAAGGAATAAAATTCTTGAGGAGATTGAGAGTGGGAAACTTAAGCACGGTGATAAACTTCCTTCGGAAAGGGAATTGGCCGAGCAGTTTCAAATTAGCCGTATGACCGCAAGACATACCCTGTCGATCCTGGAAAGGGAAGGTGTGGTAGAACGGCGTGTAGGAGCGGGTACCTTTATCAATCAAAGTAAAATTGAGATGGATTTTGTTACCTTTAACAGTTTTACCAAAAACATGTTGAGTAAAGGATTGATTCCGAGTACACAAATCCTGTCCATTCGTAAAATGGAAGCCCACGCTCATTTAGCGCAAAAATTAAAGCTTCCCTCGGGGGAAGTGATGACTGCTATTAAACGGCTTCGGCTTGTTAATGAGACACCGATCTCGATTGAAGAATCGTTCCTGCCAGAGAAGCTTTGTCCAAGGCTTGATGAAATTATTACGGAAAATGATTCGTTGTATGAAATTTTAGAAAGAGAGTACGGAATTGTCCTTGTCATGGCAAAAGAGTACATGCAGGTGACCGTGTCGGATGAAAGTGAGAGCAAGCTGTTAAAAATACGTTCTGAGAGTCCGTGCATCTTACAAGAATCCGTTGCTTTTGATAAAAATGAAAAGGAAATTGAATTCTCTAGTTCATTAACAAGAAGTGACATTGTCAAATTTTATTCGGAATTAAAGCTGAAATGAGGAAAATCATTTCAGCTTTAAAATAAACCAAATGGTATATACCATTTAGTAGTAATTGGAGGTTTTTTCATGAAGGTAATCGGCATTGGCGATAATGTGGTTGATAAATATGTTTATAAGAAAACGATGTATCCAGGTGGAAATGCTTTGAATTTCAGTGTCTATGCTAAGCAGTTAGGGATTGAAGCGGCCTATCTTGGAGTGTTCGGCAATGATCGGGCTGCAGAGCATATTATTACTACCTTAAAAAGCTTGGAAATTGATATTTCTCATTGCCGACAGCATGAGGGGGAGAATGGATTTGCCGCGGTTGATTTAGTGGACGGTGACCGAGTGTTTATTGGCGGGAATGGGGGTGGTGTTCAAAGCGACCATCCGGTTGTCCTCAGCGCAGAAGACTTGGCCTATATTAAAAGCTTCGATATTGCCCATAGCAGCATCTATAGTGATATGGATTCAGAGTTACAAAAGCTAAAAGATTCCGGAATCCTGGTATCCTATGATTTTTCAAGTGATTATACCGATGCGTTGCTCGAGAGAAATTGCCAGCATATTGATATCAGTTTGCTAAGTTGCGGGCAATTGGCCGACGAGGAAGTTAAGAATCTATTAAAACGTGTCCATTCCTTTGGGAGTCAATTAGTTTTGGGCACGATGGGTTCACGCGGCTCGATGATCTATGACGGCCAATCGTTTTACCGACAAGACCCGCATTTTGTGCAACCGGTTGATACGCTTGGAGCAGGAGATTCCTTTTTTACCGCGTTTATCTTACATTATCTTTCTGAAAAAAAGGCAAATCCTAATGTGCAGGATGCTGTCCTCCTGAAAAATAGTTTGGAAGAAGGGGCGAAATTTGCGGCACAAACATGTCTTGTTGATGGGGCTTTTGGTTATGGGATTCCCTTTTAATCTCCTAAAAGGGATTGAAATATAAACCATTGAATAAGGGCAGGGAGGTGTAAGGATTTTAACTGGTTAATCATTTAAAAAATAAGGGGGTTAATGAAATGAGAAGGAAAATAAACGTTTTATTAGCAGGACTGTTGGTGTTCGCGCTCGTCCTGACGGGATGTTCTAGTTCTTCTTCAACCAATGAGGACTCGGGAAAAGTCGTATTAAAATTTTTGCATAAGTGGCCGCAGCCAGAATACGCTCCTTATTTTGAAGAAGTAGTCAAAGCATTCGAAAAAGAAAATCCAGATATCAAAATTAAAATGGAAGCGATTGCAGATGAACCGATTAAAGACAAACTCCGTGTTATTTTAGGCGGTAACGAAGTTCCAGACATTATGTTTTCATGGTCAGGTGAATTTGCCAGAAAATTCGTTCGTGCTGATGCAGCCTTAGATTTGACTCCGTATTTAAATGAAGATATCGCTTGGAAGGACAGTTTTATTCCGGCATCCCTTCAACCTTTCACATCCAACGAAAAAAATTATGGTATTCCTCTTCGCTTCAATGGAAAGTTCTTTGTTTACAACAAGAAGATTTTTGATAAATATCAACTGCAGGCACCGACTACATGGGATGAATTTTTACAAGTGTTGGAAACCCTGAAAAAGGGCGGAGAAACACCGATCATTCTCGGAAACCAAAGCCCATGGGCAGCGATCCATTACTTAACAGGTCTAAACCAAAAGATGGTTGCACAGGATGTGAGAATGAAAGACTATAATCCTAAATCAGGAGAGTTCACCGATACTGGCTATGTGAAGGCGATGCAAATGTTAGTAGATTTGAATAAAAAGGGTTATTTTATGAAGAATGTTAATTCTAGTTCCCATGATATGGGACAACAATTATTTGCAGCTGGTAAGGGAGCGATCTTCTATGTGGAATTAGAAGAGTTCCAAACGGTCGAGAATAATATGAAAGGAAACTGGGGCTTCTTCCCAATGCCGTCCATTGCAGAGGGTAAGGGCAGTCAAAGTTTCATTACTGGTGCACCGGATGGATTTATCGTTTCTTCGAAAACCAAGCATCCGAAAGAAGCAATTAAATTCTTGAAGTTCTTAACAAGTAAAGAAAATGCCTTGAAGCTTGTGAAGCAAATTGGCTGGCCAAGTCCGATTGATGGGGCCACTAACCCGGATACGGCTCTGAAGGAAGTAGCTGAAGGTGTGGATTACATGAAGAAGGCGGAAGGTATGGCCGAATGGCTCGACACAGACGTCCATGCCAAGGTAGCAGATGTGTATTTATCCAATATCCAGCTGTTGCTTGACGGGTCAAAAACCCCAGAACAAATTATCAAAGAAGTTCAAGAAGTAGCTAAGCAAGTACAAAGTGAAGTGGAATAAGAAAAGCGAAAGCGCCACAGCTAGACAGTTTTCAAAGTTAAGACACGATACATTTAATTATTGAGAAAGGGTAGGCAGGGAACTGCTTACCCCCTCCTAGGAGGAGTTGGGGATGACAAAAACATTTCGAAGCAGTCGAACCGCTATACTATTTATTATGCCAGCGCTCCTTTTCATCCTGTTTTTTGTATTTTTACCGATCGTATTAAATCTTTATAACAGTTTGTTTCGGTGGAATTCCTTTGAGGCTGGAAGAGTATTTGTTGGCTTAGAGTATTATGGCAGACTTTTCAAGGATCCAATCTTTTTTACTGCATTGAAAAATAATTCTCTGTACGCGGTTATTTCGTTAGTTTTTCAGGTAGGTTTGGGCTTAATTATTGCCGCGGTTTTAGAAGATAAATTGATTAGAAGATTTCAGCCCTTTTTCCGGACCGTCTTTTTTATCCCTTCCGTTATTTCGATTGCTGTTGTTGGGTTGTTATGGCAGCTGCTTTATAATCCAGAAGTTGGTTTAGTGAACGGGGTGTTAAAAGCGATCGGTCAATCAGAATGGGCCTTATCTTGGCTGGGTGACAGTAAGACGGCGATTTATGCGGTTGTAGCTGTTTCGCAATGGCAGTATACCGGTTATATGACGATGCTTTTCTTGCTTGCCATGCAAAAAATTCCTTTTGAATATTATGAAGCGTCAATGATTGATGGCGCTTCTAAGATAAAGACGTTCATTTATATCACCTTGCCACAAATGAAGGAAATGATTCTTGTCGGTACGGTGATTACGGTTATCGGTGCCTTCAAGGTTTTTGATGAGGTGTATGTGATGACCAATGGGGGACCTGGTCGTTCAACCGAGGTTTTAGGCACGATGCTTTATCGGGCTGCATTCCGAAATGATGAAATGGGCTATGCATCCACGATTGGGACAATTATCTTTGTCATAACCTTAACCCTCTCCTTAATTCAACTGAAAATAGGCAAATCAGGACAGGAGGCGTAAGGGCGATGGAAAATAATCCGCCAGTAGTAAAAACAAATGAAATGAAAGAAATCGGGACAGGAAGTACAAAGCTTACCGTCAGGAAGGTCAAGGATCGAATTTTCCAATCTGCTGTTCTTGTGTGGTTTGGGATCTTTTCATTGGTGATCATCTATCCAATTATCTGGCTTGGCCTGAGTGGATTAAAATCAAATGCAGATTTCTTCTTGAATACCTGGTCGTTGCCAGAGGAATGGCTGTGGGGAAATTATCAGGCAGCATGGGATGCAGGGATTGGTCAATTTTTCCTAAACAGTGTGTTCATAACAGTCACTTCCGTCGTATCGGTGTTACTGCTTGGGTCGATGGCCGCCTTTGGGTTAAGTCGTTTTCAGTTTAAGGGGCAGAACATTTTTCTGCTGCTCATCCTAAGTGGTTTGATGCTGGCACCGCAGGTCAGCTTAATTCCACTGTACAAATTGCTGCAGGCGGTTGGACTTTACAACACCTACTGGGCGTTAATCCTTCCATATGTTGCGTTTCAATTGCCGTTTGCGATTTTCTTAATGCGGTCCTATTTTCTATCCATCTCTAAAGAGCTTGAGGAGTCAGCCATTATTGATGGGTGTAATATTTGGCAGGTGTATTGGCATATTATTGTTCCGATGGGTAAACCGATCATTGCCTCGTGTGCTTTATTAACAGGGATGAACGTGTGGAATGAATTTATGTTCGCGTTAGTATTTGTGGAAGATTCAGCACTGAGGACCATTCCAGTTGGGCTGATGAATTTGCGAAGCCAGTTGAATACAAACTTTGGGATTCAATTGGCAGGATTGGCCATTTCAGCGCTGCCGATGATTATTGCCTATATCGTTTTCCAAAAGCAATTTGTCCGCGGACTGTCTGCTGGCAGTGTGAAAGGATAATCTTCCTTCCCAGTCAGTCCTGTGTTGAATGGATGGATTTTTTGAAAAGTGATGGAACAGAATAGGAAGGTTGATTGGCCTTCCCTATTCGCTTTCAAATTACTTGGATTTTGTACGATTGGTTTGAATGGTATATACCAAATGATTATTTTGGTAGATATTAGGATGTTAACAAACATTCTACGTAGGAGGTATTGGATGGGAAAAATCAAACGGTCACAAATAACTGGGATGAATTTTCACTATCTGCACTATCCGCTGGACTATTTTTTAGATGCGATGGAGAAGTATGAGTTTGAAAAAATTGAACTGTGGGGTGCAGAACCGCACCTATATGTGGAGGATTTATCGTTAACTGCAATCCGCGCCATTAAGAAAGAGATTGCCCGGCGTGACCTCGAGGTCGTTTGCTTTACACCTGAACAGTGTATGTACCCTATTAATCTTGCTGCAAAGGAGTCAGCGATTCGTGAAAGAAGTGTGGCTTACTTTAAAAAGTCAATCGATGCCGCGCTTGAATTAGAAGCCCCGATGGTGTTAGTAACGGCCGGGTGGGGGTACCGCAATGAAAGCAGACGGGAAGCTTGGAGCCGGACCCAAGATTCATTAGAGCAGCTTACCGCCTATGCGGAGAAACAAGGAAGTGTTCTGGCCTTGGAGCCATTACAAAAAATCGAGTCCAATCTGATTAATACTTTGCCTGATCTAAAAGAAATGCTCGATTCCATCCATTCACCTGCTCTGAAGGGAATGGTCGATACCAATCCGCTTGCGGTTGAAGGAGAAGCGCTAGCCAGCTACTTTGAAGAATTACGCGAGGATTTTGTCCATATCCACTTTATTGATGGGGACCCGGGTGGACATTTAGCTTGGGGAGACGGCAGCCTGCCATTGGAAAAATACATGAAAACCTTAGGTGACCACAATTACAATCGCGCTCTTACGTTGGAGTTTACTTCTTCTCAATACTTGATAAATCCAAATCAGGCGGTTGAAAAATCGTTACGAAGTCTTGCACCCTTTCTAGTGTAAAAGTGGAGGGAATTGTTCCGAATTGGGTGACTAGTTCAGTGATAAAAGGAGTTTTATCCTATGTCTATTTGGAGGAGTTATCCCAGGAATTTAAAAGTTTTATTACTGGCGATGTTGGTCAATTCAACAGGGATGGCGTTTCTTTGGCCCTTGCATACCATTTACATGACCCAAGGGATGGGCAAAACGCTATCTGAAGCGGGATTTGTTTTAATGCTTCATTCCGGGGCTGAAATTGTTGGCAGTTTTCTTGGCGGCTATTTGTATGACCGCATCCGCGGGAAACGAACGCTTCTCCTAGCGGTTCTAACATCAGCGAGTCTTATTTTCATTATCTCAATTGGTCTATCATGGCCGATGTATATTCTTTCGATGGTTCTACTTGGATTAGGTATAGGTACAATCTTTCCTCCCATCTATGCTCTTGCAGGGGTGGTGTGGAAGGAAGGCGGCATAAAAAGCTTCAATCTTATTTACCTCGTTCTAAACTTTGGTGTCGCGGTAGGTACGTCTTTAGGGGGAATCGTGGCCCAGTTTTCGTTTCAATACGTCTTTTGGGTGAATGGGTTCACCTACCTCCTGTTTATTTTCATCGTTTGGTTTGCTCTTGATGAGAGGGAACCCGTTTATGAAGCAACTGTAAAAAAGGATACGCCCCTGACGCCAAAAAAAGAAGTGCGTCCTACGAAGCAAAGCATCCATTCGTTATTCATTCTTTGTTTAGGGTTTATGTTTTGTTGGGTTACGTATATCCAATGGCAAACGAGTATTTCTAATTATATGCACCAGTTAGGTTTTCCGTTGTCAGCGTATAGTGCTTTGTGGACCATCAACGGTTTACTGATCTTGTTTGGGCAGCCTTTGATCCAGTGGTTCATGGCCCGACTGAAGCGTCCGGTCAAGTGGCAGCTTTTATTCGGTGTGATCTTCTTTATGTTAACCTTCGCCCTCCTGTCACACAGCCAGTCGTATGGCGGGTTTGTAACGGGGATGGTGATTATGACAATCGGAGAAATTCTTATTTTTCCGGCCGTGCCAGCGATTGCGGATCGACTGGCACCCCTCAATAGAAGAGGTATGTATCAAGGTTTAGTGAGTGGTGCAGCTAATGTGGGCAGAACCATCGGCCCTTTTCTGGGCGGGCTGCTATACGATGGGTTTGGGTCCTTGGTGTTGCTGTATTCTTGTATTTTTATCTGTGGTTTTGCCTTGATTTGTTTTGGTACATATCAAAGGCTCCAATATACGCAAAAAGAAATTTCAACCGTAAAAGTCCATAAATAAAGGAGGATGACAAATGTTAGCTGACGTACAAAAGGCTTTGGATGTTTTTAAAGAACGGGCGATTGATCGTGTCTATTTCGTAGGTTGCGGGGGCTCTTCTTCCCTCATGTATGCAAGTAAATACGTATTAGACCGTGAAAGTGAAACCATTGATTCTGATCTTTATAGTTCCAATGAGTTTGTGCATCGTAACCCGCGGAAACTCAATGAGAAATCGTTGGTGATTTCGTGCTCGCACTTTGGAAAAACACCAGAGACGGTCGAGGCAGCCCGCTTCGCACGGGAAAAAGGTGCGATTACGGTTTCATTAACCTTTGATGCGGAATCACCGCTTGCCCAAGTATCTGAATATGTCATTGTTTATGAAGATGGAAAAGAAGCGAAGTTTGTGAACGAGGCGCAGGCTGTGATGTTGGAGCTTGTTTTCGGCCTTCTGGCTATTAAAGAAGGAAATGAAAAGTTTGCTGAGGTCGTTGCCTCCTTAGAGAACTTAGACCAGATACTTGTAAAAGAGAAAGCAAAGTTTTTAGCCTCGGCCAAGGAATTTGCTAGGTCCTATAAGGATGAAAAGGTGATTTACACAATGGCGAGCGGCGCCAATTATGGGATTGCCTACTGGTTTGCGATTTGCCTGCTGATGGAAATGCAGTGGATTCATTCCCACGCCCTCCATGCCGGGGAGTATTTCCATGGGCCATTTGAAGTATTGGATAAAGACGTTTCAGTGATTCAGCTGTTAGGTTTAGACGAGACTCGTCCATTAGAAGAACGTTCATTGGAATTCACCCGACAATATGGCGAGAGACTAGTTGTTCTCGATGCGAAGGAATTTGACCTAACAGGAGTGGCCGAAAGTGTCAAAGGCTATATCGCACCACTCGTCCTGCAAACCGTCCTGCGCCAATACGCCGAAGAACTAGCCGAAGCCCGCAACCACCCACTAACCACCAGAAGATACATGTGGAAGGTGCCTTACTAATACCATTGTTGGAGTCATTGTTGGTGCGATTCATTGTTGGTGTCAGGCACCAAAGAAAGACACTTTAGCTATTTGTCCGCTGTGGGTGGACAGTTGGGGGATGGTCCTAATTGTTCGTGACACGAGGACAAATGTCCATGAATGGTGTCAGGCACCAAATGTTTCTATAAATTTGTAGTTCCCAAAAATTCTAATTTTAATTTGGAGGTAATGTTTGATGTTGAAATTTGATGTTGATTTATATTTACAGTTAGTTGGGCAAGAGGCGCTTGCGAAGAGAGAAGAGATTGAACGTGTGGTGGATGGTATTTCGGCTAAAGGTTTTAAGAATATTTTTCTGATCGGTTCCGGTGGGACGATTGCGATGATGTATCCATATGAGTATATTTTAAAGTCAAATTCATCGCTGGAGGTTCATGCTGAGATTGCGGCTGAACTCCTTGTGATGAATAATCGCCACCTGACAAAGGATTCGGTTTGTATCTTTGCTTCTGTTACTGGAACGACAAAAGAAACCGTGGCTGCTGCCGAGTTCTGTAAGAGCAAGGGGGCAACAACGATTGGTTTAGTGGCTGAACTTGGCAATCCATTGGCTGAAGCCGTTGATTATTGCATCTCAACTGGTCATGAAAAGCATTCCTTTGACACGTTCTTTATTCATTTGCAATTGCTTACTTTCCGTTTTATTCATAACAATGATGAATTTCCGCAATATGATCAGTTTGCCAAAGAAATTGCCCTTTTACCACAAGGTATCGTTCATGCACTTGAGGATTTCGATGCCCGTGCTGAGCAATTCGCTATTAAGCACAAAAATACAGATTACCATATGCTGGTTGGGGCGGGGAACCTTTGGGGGAATACGTATTCCTACGCCATGTGTATCTTAGAGGAAATGCAATGGATTAAGTCCAAATCCATCCATGCTGCTGAATTCTTCCACGGAACGCTGGAACTGGTTGAGGAAGACACAAGTGTCATTCTATTTAAAGGCGAAGATGAAACTCGCCCATTGGTGGAGCGTGTGGAAAGATTTGCAGAAAATATCACAAAGGAATTGTTCATCTTAGATACAAAGGATTATCCATTAGAAGGGATTAGTGACGAATTCAGAAAGCACTTTGCCGTATGCCTTAACTGGGCACTGACAGGCAGAATCAGCGTTTACCTTGAAAGGGAAAGAAATCATCCATTAGAGATTCGCAGATATTACCGTAAAATGGCGTATTAGGAGGTGGGATGTTTGTTCAACTTTGATGTGGAAAGATATATAGCAATCCAAAATGGAGCACTGTCTCTTAAGTATGAATTTGATCAGGCGATTGATTCGGTGATGGAAAGAGGTTTGAAAAATGTATTCTTTGTCGGTACTGGCGGAGCGGCTATCCTCATGTACCCGGCTGAATATATTTTAAAAACTCATTCCACTTTACCCGTGTTTACGGAAATCGCTCCGGAATTAATAGTGATGGACCATCAACATCTAGATGAAGATTCATTAGTTATTTTGCCTTCTTTGTCTGGAACCACCAAAGAAACCGTCGAGGCGGCGGCGTTCTGTAAGGAAAAGGGTGCGACAACGATTAGCTTAGTGGGTCATGCTGCTACACCGTTAGCGAATTTAACCGATTATACCTTTGTCAATTATGCGGCAGATGATACCTCCTGTGAATCGTTTTATATCCAGTCCTATTTACTAGCGTTCCGCTTGATGTATAAGCGAAATGAATTCCCGCAATATCAACAATTTGTCGAGGAAATGATGCATTTACCAAGTGCACTTCTAAAAGTAAAGGAAGTAGTTGAACCTAGGGCTGCCGAGTTTGCCCGAAAACATAAGGAGACCCCATACCATATCCTTACGGGGACAGGTATCGATTGGGGTCAAACCTATTATTATGGCATGTGTATTTTAGAAGAAATGCAATGGATTAAAACACGGCCGGTACATGCGTCCGATTTCTTCCACGGTACATTGGAATTAGTGGAGGAAGATACGAGTGTTATTCTACTAAAAGGGGAGGATAAATCCCGTCCGCTCACAGAGAGAGTCGAACGCTTTGCTGAGCATTACACGAAGGAATTAACGGTTTTTGATACAAAGGATTATGAATTAGCTGTCATTTCGGAAGGGTTAAGGAGTTTTGTCTCTCCGATTGTCTGCGCGGCTTTACTTGAGAGAGTCAGCTGTCATTTAGAACAACAAAGGGACCACCCGCTAACAACCAGGAGATACTATAAAAAAGTGCCATTTTGATAGAATAATTGTTTTGTAATGCGGCCTTCACTTTGAGGGCTGCTTTTTTCTATTTAAATCATTATAAATTCTGTGTTAATGTTAGTATATAATTAACACTCGTTATACATTGGGATGCACGGCTATCTCTGAAAATGATCTATTGAAGGTAATTAAATGGTTAAATCCTAAAAGTAAACCGATTATCAAAATCGAGGGTTGATCATTTTGGAACTTCCCTTTTATAAAGGCTATGAATTTAAATTTTTAACAAGGGTGTTAACCAACTAATTGGTTTTCGCCTTTTTTAACATAAATAACTTCCATTATAACCCGGTTTGCCTTGATTGGTGCACCGTAAGTAGACTCCTTGTCCCTGATGCAAAAAGAATACCGATTAGATCGAATCCGATATCAAACATTCTTCCATCACGAGTGAAATATAATTGGAGGATTTCAGTTAGCAAAGCAAAGGCAATTGCTAGAATTAGAATGAATGCTTTTGAATGGAATTTAGTTTGCAGTAAAAATGTTAGAATGAGAAAGGCAAAGGCATGACCACATTTTTGAAGCAGGAAGCCGCGGCTGAGCTCGGGCGGTAAGGGGAATAGCAACTCAGAAAAGTTTGGATGACCGACCCACTCAAAGCGGACTTTGCCAGATGCCATTAATTCAGAAAAATCGGCGGTACAGGTCAAAATCAAGATTGCTGCTGCCCATAATAAAATATATATTCCGCGCATGGTGGACCTCCCTTTTTATATCATTGTGGTCTCGTTTCTTCGGTAATATACCGGAACGAGGGGGCGGAATTAACTATCTGGCAAAGGAAAAGACCTCTTCTAAAAATAAAAAAGGTCTTTCGTTTGGGGAAATCATCCAAGTATGTCATTGAAAATGGGGGAGACAATCTGGGAAGATGCTGGAGTTGCTGCTTCTCTAGCCATTAATTATCCGGAATGGATCATTTTTTCATAGAGATTTAGAATGGATTGCCCGTATGTTGTACCAGGAACAGCCCATTTTCCGTTTAAAGCGGTCCATGTTGGAGCAGATCCTCTGTCGACTAGATGAAAGCGGGGATCAACCAATGGATATTGATCTGGAAGTGGCTTCGCTGTCGCATACGCATACAAGTGTTGAAGTTGTGCAAGTACACCTTCTTCTTGATTTTCAAAGCTTGCTCCGCGAGTGTCTCCTCCAGTTGCTCCTATCCCTGAGTAGTTGTTTTGTTCAGGGTTGACGACTCCGGTAAACCGAAAATAGTCTGTTTCGTGGATGGCTTGTGCAAAGGCGACATCGCCTCTAATGCCGTAATATTTTCCTAATGTTTGGTAAAATTGACCTAATTCCGGCGCGTTAGGATTGACCTTTTTCACAAATTGATTCATCTGTTCCGGAGTTAGGAAGGTCGGACCGAAAATGGTAAATTGACCGGGGTCGGCGATGATGGGGAGTTCTTTTGTACTGTTGGCTGGAGCTGGATCTGGTTTCGTGTTCGTGCCGCCTTTCAGATTCGTTTCTTTGCTGGTGGTTGTGGCTGGTCTTGCTGTTGCTGTTGTTGGTTTTTGAGTAGCTGATTTAGTAGTCGTTGCACTGGCTTTTTCAATAATTATGAATGCATCCTTATATCCTGCTTTTTCGATTTCTTTGAGACGTTTTTCTGCATTTGCGTTGGTCGTATAGGTTGCTACTTTCACTCGGTACCAGGTTGCTCCAGATATTTTAGTGGTAACAATTGAAGAATTAATGTTTTTCTTTTTCAGTTCAGCTATCCTGTCTTGTGCATTTTCTTTGGATTTATATGATCCGACATAGACTGTGTAAACAGTTGTTGAACTAGATTGAGTTGATTTCGGTGTAGTTGTTGTTTTCGGTGTTTCCATCGTTGCTTTGCGTTTCAGACCAAAGGCCTTTGCAATTCCGTTGACATGGCCTTGAGCTACTTTTTGCTGCCAGGATGAATCTTTCATCAATTGGGCGTCATGTTTATTACTGATAAAGCCGTTTTCCGTTAGGAGTGCTGGCATATTTGTTTCTCTTATTACATGGAAATTGGCCTTTTTATGCCCGCGGTCTTTTAGCTGATTCACTTTCATAACTTCGGCATGAATGATATCTTGGACTGTGGCTGCTCTACTTGAGTTAGAGGCGCCGTTGTAAATAAAATCCTCATATCCTTGGGCTGAACTGTCAGCAGAATTGATGTGAATAGCCAGGAAAAAGTCTGCGTCCCAGGCGTTGGCTTCGCTTGAGCGCTGTGCTAAGCTTTTGGTGGTATCGCTTGTACGACTCATCTTAACTTGAACATTTTCATAATCCTTTAGGATGGTATTTCGTATTTTAAGCGCAATAGCTAGGGTAATATCTTTTTCATCCAGACCATTCCCTTGGGCTCCGGGATCATCACCGCCATGACCAGGGTCTAAATATAGCTTCATACTTACTCCTCCATTTCATTTAAAATACGTTTCATATATATGTTATGGCAAATCCAATCCAATGGCTTCAATCTGAGCAGTTAAAGAAGAAAAACCCTACAAAAGACCCCCTATCTATTTGTCATTAGGGGGACTTTTGTGGGGTAATATCATTCGAGAGGGTTGTCCTCCCTTGGCGGACAAGTGTGCGCGGTTGGTGCCTGACACCATAAATGTAACACCATAATTGTGATACCATAAATGCCACATTAAATGCCTGCTTATTCCGCAACAAGGAAAGCATCGTTGATTCCGGCTTTTTTAACTTCAGCTAAGCGGTCTTCGGCATTTTCTCGATTGGAAAAGGCTCCAGCTTGAACTCGGTACCATGTTTCGCCCGCTATTTTTGTCGTATCTACGAATGATTCGATTCCTTTTGCCTTGAGTTGGTCTACTCGCTCGTCCGCATTTTCTTTTGATTTAAATGAACCGGCAATTACTTTGAAAAGCGTTCCGGAATCTGGTTTCGGCTGATTGATTGGTTTCCGTTTTAGGCCAAAGGCTTTGGCAATTCCGTTGGCGTGACCTTGAGCTACTTTTTGGATCCAAGAAGACTGTTTCATTAATGCGGCGTCGTGATCGTTACTGATAAATCCATTTTCCGATAGCAGTGCTGGCATGTTTGATTCACGTAACACATGGAAGTTAGCCTTTTTCTGGCCGCGATCTTTCAGTTGATTCACTTTCATGACTTCGGCATGGATGATATCTTGATATTGGGCTGTCTTAGAAGTGTCAGATAAGCCGCTGTATATAAAGTCTTCATAGCCCAAAGCGGTACTAGGTCCGGAATTGATATGAATGGCTAAGAAAAAATCTGCGCCCCATGCATTGGCCTCACTCGATCGCTGACTTAAGCTTTTTGTGGTGTCGCTGCTCCTGCTCATTTTCACGTCAATGTTTTCATAATCATTTTGTAAAATGGACCGTAGTTTGAGCGCGATAGCTAACGTCATATCTTTTTCATCTAATCCATGACCTTGGGCACCTGGGTCTTGTCCACCATGACCTGGATCTAAATAAAGCTTCATTACATCCTCTCCATTTCTAAAAATTGATTATATATACATGCTATGTCAGTATCGACAATAGGTTCGGGTGCTTGTCACAGTAATTAATGCAGGATGTCACCAACGGTTGATTCTCTTAGTTACCGAAAATGTAATTGTACCAGCCTTTCGGTAAGAAAGAGAGGTCTTAAGTGACCGAAACCGCCACCTCCTATTACACTCTATATAGAAAAAAGTCAGGAAAAAGGACACGGTCAGAGAAAATAAATATGGGATGATTTATTTAAATAAAGTTGATTAATGCTATACTTGGGGAACGGATTTGGTTTCTGAAAGGAGTTAATCATCTTATGAAGTATTTGAAATCACAAATGCAGCAGCTAATTAAGGATAATAAAGAATTGCATACACGTTTAAAAGAGTTGAAAGTAGAACACGGGCTTGAGAAAAATACTGCCCTAAAGGCATTGTACCATTCAGAAGTGGCAGACGGCGGAAAGTATCAACTGGCGTACCAAGCACTTGATCTTCCTAAAAAATAGGAAACATAAAAAGAGTGTCAGGCACCAAATTGGTGCCTGACACTCTTTTTTGGATGGGAATAAATTACTGAAGATAAATTTGGATAGTTCTCCGAATCCAGCTCCAGCGCCTAGGGGCTCGGGGTCATAAGTCAAGCCGTCCTGAAGGTTAAAAAGCAACCTTCACGCCGGCTCGTCTTATGCCTGTCGCCCCTGAACCAGGCGCTTCCGCTTTTTATTGTTTAATGCTGTAAAAATGCTAATTGGATGAAGAAAAGGACTGCGAACACGTATAGCAATGGATGGATTTCACGCCACTTCCCTTTAACTAACTTTAAAAGCGGGTAGCTGATGAAACCAAGTGCGATCCCTGTTGCGATGCTTGATGTGAGCGGCATGCTCAAGACGGTCAAAAAAGCAGGGAAGGCTTCATCTAACTCGTCCCAGCGGATTTTTGCTATGCTTCCCATCATTAGACTGCCGACAATGATTAATGCCGGTGCGGTAATCGCAGAAATCCCGGAAACCGTACTAACCAGTGGACCAAAGAAAGCGGACAGGATGAACAAGATCGCAACCGTTAGGGAAGTTAGACCAGTTCGTCCTCCTGCTGCTACCCCTGACGACGATTCAATATAGGCTGTTGTTGGGCTCGTCCCAAACATTGCCCCGACTGCCGTACCAATTGAATCGGCAAGTAAGGCTTCGCGGGCCCTCGGCAGCTTGCCGCCTTTCATTAAACCGGCTTGGTTGGCGACACCAATCATCGTACCCGTCGTGTCGAAAATGGTCACTAGAATGAAAGAGAAGACAACAGCATAAAGGCTATGCTGAATTACGTCAGTCAGTGCTGTCACTGGATTAGCAATAATTAGTCCCTCTGGCAGAGTGGGCAGCGACATAAAACCTTTACTGAATTCCAGCTGGCCCGTAAAGAAAGCGATGAGCCCGGTAATCACCATTCCAAAAAATATCGCCCCGTTGACTCGAAGCGCCATTAATACAAGTGTGATCGCCAGTCCTGCTAGCGCTAAAAGGGCGGAAGCTGAATGAAGGTCGCCGAGACCGACAAGGTTTGTTGGATGTGCTGTAATGATTTTTGTAAGACGCAGACCGATAAAGGCAATGAACAAACCAATTCCTGCAGTAATCCCGTGTTTAAGGTTTTCCGGGATGGCGTCAATTAATTTTTCCCTAAGGGGAGTTAACGATAAGATGACAAAGATAACACCAGCAATAAAAACAGCAGCAAAGGCAGTTTGGTAGGTTATCCCCTGATGGCCGCCGACAACAGAATAGGCGAAGTAGGCGTTAAGTCCCATGCCTGGGGCAATGGCGATTGGATAGTTTGCGAAAAGCGCCATCCATAGTGTGGCGACGACTGCGGCTATGATGGTTGCGGTGAACACTTGCCCAAACGGAACCCCTGCATCGGCAAGAATGACTGGATTTACCACGACAATATAGACCATCGTAAAAAAGGTGGTGATCCCTGCAAGCAGTTCTGTTTTTGTATTGGTATGATTTTCTTTTAATTTAAACATAGTTGTTCCTCCAAAATACGAACGTTTTAATAAGACCTAAACTATATTATTCGCTTTTAGATGAAAATTCAAGAGTTTCCTCTTAATTTGTTTCATTTTTGTAACAGATATGATGGTGCCTGACACCAAAATGCACTTCAGAGGACTAAAAAAGAGAACCATCCCGTGCCTTATATGCAAAGCGAACGGGTGGTTCTCTAATAAAAAAATTTGGTAAGCTCAAATAAATGTCTTTTCCAAGCAAGGGTTGGGAGTGGAACCCATGATTTTACTTTTGTGAACGAACTTTTCTCTGTACATCTCCTGGTCGGCCAGTTCGAGGATTTTTTCAAGCGTTATTTCGGTTCCAGGTTTATAGTGATAAAAACCGTAACAAGCAGAAATTGAATAAGGATTTTGATTGGTAACATTAATAACCTCGAACCCACACTTAATGTTTTTCACCAGCTGCCGGACGTCCTTCATCTGCTTTTGGAAGAAGACAATGATAAATTCATCCCCGCCTAGGCGGAATAAGACATCCACATTCGTAATATGATGGTTAATCGTGTCACAGCAAGTCTTAATTAAGTCATCACCTGTTGAGTGGCCGAAAAGATCATTGGTTATTTTCAAATCGTTAATATCAATATAGCAGATAATGAATTCTTGAGATTCTGCCTCGCCGCTCATATGCTTGCTAAGCAATTCCATCCCACTTCTTCGATTTAACACTCCGGTAAGCATGTCATATGAAGCGTGTTTAAAGAGTTCTTCCTCATTTTTTTTCAGGTCGGTGATGTCAGTGATTCCGATCAGGATACAAGCTTCGTCCAAGTAATCGATCAATTCTAAACTCAATATGACCCATTTCCGGATATCTGGAGTGATTTGTTGCTCCACACAAAAGTTTTTTATACTTTTTTGCTCTTTCAGCCGCTTCAGAATGTCGAGTTTTTCTCCGATGTTTTGAAACAAGAATTTTCCGTCTATTTGAGTCATATCGTTACCCTGGAGCTGGTAGTATTCAATGGCGTGTTTATTCATCAGCAAAATTTCATCATTCTCTAGCTTTTTAAGGATGATCGGGTTCGGATTCAGGTTGAAAAGACGTCTGAAATTTTCCTCATTCCTTTTTAGTTTCATTTTGTTTGAAAAATCATTTTTACGAAATGAATAGAATGATAGGGCAATCATGAAAGAAATGATGACGGTACCGGTTGAATTAATCAACTTTGATAAAAATGAGAAGTGCTCATGTTCGATAAGATATAAACCTGTAATGAAAAATATATGTATACTCAAAAACAGGATCAATACGTTTCTAGGCTGTACAGGGAAGAAGACGGCAACTCCTAATAAAATAATGATATAGGAGTATATATTTCCAATAAATAATTGACTATTAATAGAAGAGGCTGCCCCGATTAATAAATAGAAAAGGATATAACTAGTAACAACGAACCCCTTCGAAATATTTTTATAAAAATGATAAATGAATAGAAACATAAGGGAGATGATAAGACCAATGATGTGAATGGCAGAAAGATTGAATTTAAATGTAGGGCTGCTCAGATTATTAAACAGGAAAAAATCAACGATGAAAAAACAAGGATAAGTAGAGATTAACATATAAGAAACGAGCTTAATTCGCTCAAATAATACATCGTAGTTACTGTGAATAAACTCTTGATTCGGAGAAGAATTCTTATTCTTTCTATTAAAAAGATTGATTGAAAAGGACCACAAATAGTTCACCCCTTTTTTTACCATTACCTCGAGTATTTTAGCATAGATTGGAAGGTCTGTCATAAAAAAGCGGTGTCAGGCACTAACAAAATATGCCTATAAAATATTGGTGTCAGGCACCACTTAAAACATGAAAAAAAGCCAATTGCTTGTATGTGGACGATACAGCAATTGGGCTTTTAAGGATGTGATTTATTGGTTTAGTTTTATTTCTTCTGTTCGTTTTTCGCCGTAGATGCCCTTTGACTCGATAAATCTCTGGATTCTTTTCAGGGCTTCTTGCAGCTGTGGCATGGAGGCTGCGTAGGAGCAGCGAATATAACCTTCTCCACTTTCTCCAAACACATTGCCGGGCACGACTGCGACTTTCTCCTTCATCAGTAGTTCTTCGGCGAATTGTTCGGAACTGAGGCCAGTTGCTTTGATCGAAGGAAAGACATAAAAGGCTCCCCCAGGTGTGTGACAGTCCAAGCCGATTTTATTCAAGGTATGCACGACATAGTTCCGTCTCATTCGATAGCTTCGTTTCATCGCTTCTACTTCATGAAAAGTATTCCTTAGTGCTTCAATAGCACCGTATTGGAGCATGGTCGGAGCACACATCGTCGTATATTGAAAAATTTTCAACATGACCTCCACAAATTCCTTAGGGGCAGCGAGCATGCCTAATCTCCAGCCGGTCATCGCAAAGCCTTTTGAAAATCCGTTGATTAAAATCGTCCGCTCGTACATGCCTTCAATCGTTGCGAAGCTTGTATACGTTTCTTCATAGGTTAATTCCGCATAGATCTCGTCGGAAATAACAATTAAATCATGTTTTTCAACAATTGCGGCAATTTCCTTCAGTTCTTCTTTGTTTAGGGTACTGCCCGTTGGATTGTTGGGCGAGCAAAACAAAATGGCTTTCGTTTTTTCTGTAATTGCCCCTTCTAGCTGCTCGGCTGTTAATTTAAAACCATTCGCAGGCGAGGTAGAAATGGCGATTGGTGTCCCGCCGGCAATCGAAACCAAAGGAGCATAAGAAACAAACGCTGGTTCAACAATCAGTACTTCATCACCCTGGTTTAAAATCGCACGAAAGGCAAGATCAATTGCCTGGCTAGCACCAACGGTTACGATGATTTGGTTTGTTGGATCATAATTGACTGCAAATCTTGTTCCGAGATAATTAGAGATCTCCTGCCGCAATTCTAGTAAGCCTGGATTCGCGGTATAGGCGGTATTACCTTGTTCCAGCGATAAAATGGCGGCCTCTCTAATGTTCCAAGGCGTAATGAAGTCTGGTTCGCCAACGCCTAAAGAAATCACGTCTTTCATACCGGCAGCTAAATCGAAGAATTTCCTGATCCCAGATGGCTGTAATTCTCTAGCAGTTTCAGATATATAGTGGGAGTAATCTTTTCTCATGGTGTAATCACCATTCTCCTGTCTTTCTCATCGCCGCCGCCAAAAATCACCCCATCATGTTTGTATTTCTTTAACATGAAATGGGTTGTGGTTGAAATGACATTATCAATCGTTGATAGTTTTTCCGATACAAAGGACGCGATTTGATTCATGGTTTGACCTTCAATGGTGATCGATAAATCGTAGGCACCACTCATGAGGTAAAGAGATGTTACCTCTGGAAAACGATAAATTCTTTCGGCGACCTCATCGAATCCAACTCCGCGCTTCGGTGTTACTTTAACATCGATCATCGCAATGATATTTTCCTGCCCCTCGACTTTGCTCCAATCGATTAAGGCCGGGTAACTGACAATTACTTTTTCTTCTTCTAATTTTTTTATGGTGTTTCTTACGGTTTCTTCGCTGCTCATCACCATTAAGGCAATTGTTTCTTCTGAGATTTTGTGATTTTCTTCGATCAGTTTTAATATTTCGAGTTCTTCATTACTTAATTTCATCGGGTGCCTCCAAATTTATATTTCATATTATTGATTTTATAGGAGGAAGCTTTTTAACTCAAATGAAAGTGAAGTGATTATTCATTTTTTTTGACAATTAGCCTGAGCAAATGATCCTTTGGTGAAGGTAACTAGTTATATAGGACTATCTAATAACTGGTATATATTTGCTCGATTTTTCTTAAGAATCTGCTTTAAAAATTATACCGCTTTCCACTTTAACTTGGTGAAATTTGTGGAAGAGTCAGTAATGCTAGGTATTTGCATTAAGAAGATTCAGCTAAAATTCGGGTTCCTTTTTGTTAATTTTATGTAAAATTTTGTAGATTCTAGAAATATATAGAATTATGACAAATTTGAATATAAAATAATGGTAGTAAAATATTTACTAATGGAAAGTGAGGGAGAGTCAGGAGCTGTAAGAGTTTTACAGCTTAGTAGTCTGCTCGTGATTTTCAAAGATTAGTAATCTAAATTTGGAGGGAATTTATCTGTGAATAAATTAGTAAACAGGTCGAAAAAGTGGATTAGCTTAGCATTAACTGCTATTTTGCTGTTAGCGATTGTGTTACCGTCTGGTGTAAGCGCGGCTGCAGAGCCTGTATCATTGGCGAAGTGGGATTTCAGTAAGGGTAATCTAGTAGCTACCTCAGGAACAGCTGCGAACTTGGACAAAACATTGTCTGTAAACGGGTTGAATAAAGCTGTAGCAAGCATCTTAAACACAAAATATAAGCCAGCAATTGATGCGAAAAAAGCTAAAGCTACTGTAGTTGGTACAGCAGCAGTTGATTTAGTAGGTGGAAATCCTGCACGTACTGGGGAAACAAACCTAGGTAACTTCGTTGCTGACGGTATGCTTGCAAAAGCAAAAACAATCAACCCTAACACTGTTATTGCTTTTCAAAATGGCGGCGGAGTTCGGAAAACTCTTCGTGCAGGAAACATTACATTAGCTGATGTATTTAAAGTATTACCATTCGGAAACACATTAGGAATCATGGACTTAAAAGGTGAAGAAATCAAAGCAGCTCTTGAGTACAGTGTGAAGGATGCACCAGCTGCATTTAGCGGGTTCTTGCAAGTTTCAGGCTTGAAATTCTCTTACGACCCTACTAAACCATTTGGTGGAAAAGTTCAAACCATTGAAGTAAAAGGTAAAGATGGTACATACACAGCACTAGACCTTACTAACAACTATTCTGTTGCTACAAACATCATTACTGCTAAAGGCAGCAACGGCGACACAGTGTTTGCTAAAGCTTACGCAGAAGGCCGTGTAAGTGTGCCAGGCTTTGTGGATTGGGAAATGTTCAGAGACTATATTGAAGCGCAGCCAAACAAAACGGTTAATGCTCAAGTTGAAGGACGGATCACAATCGCAAAACCAAAATTCACTTTGAATTTAATGCACACAAATGACACCCATGCAAACCTTGATAATGTGGCGAAAAAAATGACCGCGATTAAGTCGGTCCGTGCCACAAAACCTGCAGCATTATTACTTGATGCTGGAGACGTGTTCTCTGGAACATTGTATTTTAATGAGTATAAAGGATTAGCAGATTTAGAGTTTATGGAACTAGCAGGTTATGATGCAATGACATTTGGTAACCATGAGTTCGATATGGGTACCAAAGTATTATCGAACTTTGTAAAAGAAGCAGATTTCCCGTTTGTAAGTTCAAACGTAAACTTTACAAATGATGCAAATTTACAATCCCGTTTCCATAACGATGTAACAACTGATAGACCATTGGGCGGCGAAATTTACAACGGCATAATCAAAGTTGTAAATGGTGAAAAAATCGGTATTTTTGGTTTAACAACAGCTGAGACTCCAACTATTTCTAGTCCAGGAGCAGGTGTTACTTTCGAAGATTATATCCAAGAGGCACAAAAATCTGTTTATGCCCTAAAAGCACAAGGCGTTAACAAAATTATTGCTTTAACACACATTGGTTTTGATGACTCACCAGTATGGGACAATGACAAAGTATTAGCTGGGGCAGTTGAAGGAATCGACGTCATTGTTGGAGGTCACTCTCATACTAAGCTTGATGCTCCTTTCTTTGATACATCAGGCGTTGAGCCAACAGCTATCGTTTCAGCCAACGAATACAACAAGTACCTCGGAACATTGGATGTAACATTTGATGCGGCAGGTAAAGTAATCGTTCCTGAAACAACTGGCAAACTTCTTGACATTGCTACGTTCGCGGAAGATGCAACTATAGCAAACATCTTAAATACAAAATATAAGCCAGCAATTGATGCGAAGAAAGCTACTATCGTTGGTACAGCTGCTGTTACATTAGAGGGTGGGAATCCTCTTGCACGTACAATAGAAACTAACCTTGGTAACTTTGTTGCTGACGGTATGCTTGCAAAAGCAAAAACAATCAATCCTAACACGTTGATTGCCCTACAAAATGGTGGCGGAGTTCGGACAACTCTTCCTGCTGGAAACATTACATTAGCAGATGTATTTAAAGTATTACCATTCGGTAACGCTTTAGGAATCATGGACTTAAAAGGTGATGAAATTAAAGCTGCCCTTGAGTACAGTGTGAAGGATGCTCCAGTTGCATTTGGTGGATTCTTACAAGTTTCAGGGTTGAAATTCACTTATGACAGCACGAAACCAGTCGGCCAAAAAGTTCAAACAATTGAAGTAAAAAGTCAAGATGGAAGCTATACTGCTCTAGACCTTACTAAAAACTATTTTGTTGCAACCAACATTTTTACTGCTAAAGGTGGAGACGGATTCTCAATGTTTGCTAAAGCTTATGGAGAGGGACGTGTAAGTGAGCCTGGCTTTGTGGATTGGGAAATGTTTAGGGACTTTATTGAAGCACAGCCAAATAAAATGGTTACTGCAAAAGTTGAAGGACGTATTGTAAACGTAGCTCCACAAGTAGTTCCAGCAGCAACATTCAGCGGAACAGAAGCCAGCCCGAAGATATACACTGGCAATGTTATTGTTGATGTAACAGGTGTTACAAAACTTGAATACGCAACAGTAAAAGGCAACCTTATCTTAAGAGGTGGCACTAATGTTGAGTTATCAACTGTAACAGTTGAAGGCGACACAATCTTTGAAGATAATTAATTAGTAAATTCCTCCAGTGCAACTGCTGGAGGAATTTACAACTATTAAAAAAGATCCAAATAATCATCGAACCCATTTAGGAGGTGCAAGGATTTGTCTAGAAAAAATAAGAAGAAATTAAATATTATACTTGTGGCAATCATGTTTATCAGTATAGTATTACCAAACCTTTCTATTAACTCTGCCACCGCAGCCACTAAGGCCACTGATCTATTTATCTCTGAATATATTGAAGGCACCAGCTTTAACAAGGCACTTGAGCTCTACAATGGGACAGGCGCTGCTGTTAAATTAAGCGAATATTCACTTGAAAATTATAGTAATGGTGCGACTACAACCACTTTTAAAATGTCTTTATCCTCAGATCCGTCTGCAACACTTGCAAGTGGATCAACATTTGTCATTTCTCGTAGTGATGCGGATGCGGCTATCGTCGCAAAGGCAAACTTATTGGACGCTGGTAAAACCATTATCAACTGGAATGGTGATGATGCGGTTGTTTTAAAACATAACGGGACCATTATTGATGTTATCGGTCAAGTAGGAATTGATCCTGGTACTGCTTGGGGAACAACGGTCAAAACATTGGACCAAACGATCGTCCGCAAAAGTTCCGTTACAGCTGGCGATAGTAACCCAAATGACGCATTTGATCCAGTTACTGAATGGGATAGCTTGGGTGTTAATGTGTTTACAAACCTTGGCAGCCACACCATGGATGGTGAGTCTACTCCAGTAGAAACAAAGGTTGCTAACGTAACAACTTCACCTGCTGCAGGTACAGTGGCAGCTGGAACAAAAGTATCTTTAGCAACAGCGACAGCAGACGCTAAAATTCACTACACAACTGATGGCACTACACCAACAGCAGCAAGCATTGAATACACAGCACCAATAGATATTAGTGCAGACAAGACAATCAAAGCAATTGCTGTAAAAGCTAACTTAGAAAACAGTGATGTCGCAACTTTTGCTTATACAGTTCTACAAGCAAGTACCATTGCTGAAGTTAGAGCAGCTGCGTTACAATCAAACGTTCAAACTAGCGGTGTAGTTACCGCCGTACTAGGCAGAGCAATTTATTTCCAAGATGCTACGGCTGGAATTGTGGCTTATACACCGACTAATAGCACCACGATTCTACCAGGCGATAAAATCACTGTATCTGGTAAATTAACGGAATTTTCTACGTTGCTTGAAATTGAAGCCAATCATGAAAATATTATTGTTACTGGGAAAGAAGCAGTTCCTGCAGCAGAAGTGTTAACTGCGGTTCAGTTACAAGAAAGCAAAGAAGCAAAACTAGTAACAGTAAAAAATGTAACAGTAGGGGCATTTTCTGGTGGAAACTACACAGTAACTGATGTGGATGGAACAAGCTTCCAAGTTCGTCCACCAAGTTCAACTATGTTAACTACAGGTACAACTTATGAAGCGATTACCGGAGTTCTTAGTGCATTTAATGGTGTCTATCAAATAATTCCACGGAACGAAGGCGATATTTTACAAGATTCAAGCATCGTACAAGCTGTTATTGCTACTCCAGGTGCTGGATTGGTAAATACAGGAACATTAGTAACCGTAGCAACAGGTACAGCTGGGGCAACGATTCACTATACCCTTGATGGCAGTGAACCAACCACAACTAGCCCAGCGTTTACACAGCCAATTGTTATAAGTAAGGCAACAACGATTAAAGCTGTGGCAGTCAAAGAAGGAATGACAAATAGTGCGGTTGCGACCTTTGATTATATCATTCAAGATGGCCCAATTCATATCTATGATATCCAAGGCAAATCACACAACTCGCTATTAAACGGTAAAACAGTATCGGATGTAGAAGGTGTCGTTACTTATATTGATGGAACAAGCCGCTTCTTCATCCAAGACTTAGTGGGTGACGGTGATAATAGTACATCAGACGGGATCTTGGTATTTAAAACAGCACATGGTGTATCCATTGGTGACCGTGTGAAAGTATCAGGAAAAGTAACCGAATTCTACGGCGAAGGTTTCGCGGAGAAAACAACTACTGACTTAACGATTACAGAAATCGAAGCTGCAACGATTACTAGAATTGGAACAGCTCCAGTACCAGCACCAATCAAACTTGGTGTAGATCGCATTGCACCAACAGAAATCATTGATAATGACCAATTTGCAGCCTTTGATCCTGAGGAAGATGCAATTGATTTCTGGGAAAGCATTGAAGGTATGTATGCACAAGTAGACGACGGGAAAGTTATTGCGCTGCAAAAAGACGGATTAGTTTGGGTTGTTCCTGGAACATATTCAACCAACGTGAATCCTGGCGGTTTACGTATTACAGCAACTGACACGAATCCCGACCGAATTGGGGTTGATGTAAGAAATGGCTCAACAGCCAATAAATCCTACCGTGCAAAAATGGGCGACTATTTTAGGGGAGCAATTAAGGGTGTTGTGAACTACGGTTACAGTAACTATAAATTGATGGCTCAAGAATCAAGTCTTCCAACGTTAACAGAAACACCAATCGTTCGTCCAGCTACAAAAATTACACCAGCAACAGACAAGGTAACAATTGGAACGTATAACGTTGAGAACTTCTCAACCGCTACTCCAGATGCAAAGGTAACAAAAATTGCCGATGCGATTGTCACAAAGATGAAAAATCCTGACATTATCGGCTTAAATGAAGTCCAAGATAACAATGGTGAAACCGATAATGGTTCGGTAGATGGTGCACAAAGTGCGCAAAAAATTATTGACAAGGTCGTCGCTCTCGGTGGACCAACCTATGTTTATACAGAGATCACACCAGTCAATAATCAAGATGGCGGGGCACCAGGCGGGAACATTCGTGTCGCCTTCCTCTACAATCAAGATCGCGTTTCTTTAACTGCAGGAGCACCAAAAGGAACTTCAACACAAGCAGTCGGCTTTGAAAATGGGAAACTGACATTAAACCCGGGACGGATTGATCCAACAAATGCCGCGTTTAATGCAAGCCGTAAACCACTGGCAGCTCAATTTGATTTCCAAGGCCAAAGTGTGATCGTGGTAGCCAACCATTTCAACTCTAAGGGTGGCGATTCGCCGTTATTCGGGAAAACTCAGCCGCCGGTATTAAGCAGTGAAATTCAACGTCATAAGATTGCGACGATTGTTAATAACTTCGTTAAAGATGTAAAAGCAAAAGATGCAAACGCAAACGTTGTTTTACTAGGAGATTTTAATGATTTTGAATTCACGAAAACGCTAGAAATAGCAAAAGGGAATGAATTGACTAATATGGTTGACTTTGTTCCTGAAAATGAGCGTTATAATTACTCTTACCAAGGGAATGCACAAGAACTAGACCAAATCTTAGTGTCCAACAATATGGCAGCTAATACAACGGTCGATATCTTGCACATAAACTCTGGCTTCATGGAAGAGCATGGCCGTGCAAGTGACCATGACCCATTGATTATTCAAACGCAATTAAAGGCTGCAGAAGTCTTACCACCAGTGACACCACCAGAATCAACAAAGGTTTACAACTTAAACGGATTCAAAACGAAGAAGTTAACGGTAAACAATGTGGGTGCTGACATTTCTGTAAGTGCAAACTCTATCATTACAGAAGGTATTGTCATAAAAGGTTCTTACGCGAAGCTTTCTGGCGAAGGCTTAAAGACTACTACGGTCATTCTTAGCCCAACCGCACCAGGTGCAGTTATTGATCTTGGCGGCTTAGTGGTAAAAGAAGTAGTCATTGATAATGCGAATATCAGTCAAATTAGAGGCGTCGAGCAGGTTCAAAAATGGACAGTGAAAGACGGCGTCGATACATCTGGCATTAAATTCACAAATGCGAGCGGAGTGGTTCTTCCTTCTCCAATCGCATCACCACCAAAAGTGAATCATGCGCCCGTAGTTTCTAAAGCTTTGCCAAATGTTTCAGTTCAAGTCGGCACACCGGTTTCAGTGAATTTAAGCGGCTATTTTGCTGACCCAGATGGCAATGCTTTAACGTACACATCAACTGCTGGTACAGTTCAAGGATCATCGTTAACAGTTCAAACTCCACTAGAAGGTACTGTCAATGTGACGGTAACCGCAAATGATGGAACAAAAACAGTTAGTGCAACATTTACGATAACGGTAACGGCTGTACCAGCTAATACTGTGGAAGCTTATTACCAAGCAGCTGCTGGAAAAACAGGTGCTGAACTGAAGCTTTCTTTACACAATATCATAAAAACACAAACAAAATTAACGTATGCGCAAGTAACAGAAGCGTTAAAGAAAACCGATGAAGATCCAAACAATCCAAACAACGTCATCCTGCTTTATACGAACCGTTCGCAAGCTAAAACTACGTTTGGTTCAGGTGTAAACGACTGGAATCGTGAACATGTTTGGGCAAAATCTCATGGTGATTTTGGAACAAGCGTTGGACCTGGAACGGATATCCACCATTTACGACCAACTGACGCATCTGTAAATAGTACACGCGGACATTTGGATTTTGATAACGGTGGTAACCCTCAAGGTGAATGTGCTGAATGTTTTTATGATAGTGATTCATTTGAGCCGCCTAATCGCGTAAAGGGTGATATTGCTAGAATGCTTATGTACATGGATGTCCGCTACGAAGGTGACGGAGGCGAGCTTAACCTTGAGTTAGCTGACAAAGTGAATACGTACCCAACACCATTCCATGGCAAGAAATCCGTTCTTCTGCAATGGAGCAAAATGGATCCGCCGGATGCGTTTGAAAAGCATCGAAATGATGTCATTGAATCGATTCAAGGCAACCGCAATCCATTCATCGATCACCCAGAATGGGCAGAATCTATCTGGCCATCAAGCTAATTAATAAACAAGAAAAAGCATCTGCAATCGCAGAGGCTTTTTCTTGTTTATTCGAATAAAGAGTTTAAGGACAATGAAGAGTGCAATAGGTAGTTAAAATAACCAATCTAATGAACATCTCTAACATTTTCACAACTCCTTCTGTGGAATTGATTATTACTATTGATATCATATCGATTGTTTATTAAGTCTGTATTTATTAAATGTAAATTTATTGTCAATTTTGTAAAAGCAGTGAAATAGGTTAACGCTGGTGTATGTCATTATAGGAACAATGGATGGAATGAAATAAAGAAAGGGCGAAATGGACTAATCTATTTTAATATTTCGCTAAATTGTTATGAAAATTGTAAATACTCTGTTAATAAATGTAAAGAATGAGTGATTCTTCTTCTTTTTCTCACAGATTTTTATATCATGAGATTGTACTAAAATTTGAAACAATCAAGGAGGAAGAAAAAATGAAGGATCTAAAAAATTGGGTGTTAGTGTTAATGGCGTCTTTCATGTTGGTAGGAGTTGCCTCAGGTTGTAGCAATACAAAAACAGATGCGGATACAGAGCAAAATCAAGATTCAGGCGATACTGGTTCCCCAGACAGCGGAACTGATCAAGAGTCAGGAAAATAAGGGAAATAATAAAAAAGTAACCAAATTTACAATAAATCATGCTCTAACTGGGAAACTCGTATGTAAAAACGAAATTTCTACTGGATTAATAAGAGTAGCTAACAGGGTGACCTAAACTTTTAGGCACCTTGTTTTTTTACTTATTTTACAGGGGCATATAGACAGATGTCGACTGAGTTAAAACTACTAAATGAGAAAGACAATACTAAAATTTTCCTATTTTTCTTTATATTTCTTTAACTCTACGTAACTTCTAATTTACAAAGCGGGAGTAGGATGGAGCGTGTAAGGACTACATATTAATAAGGAGATGTTTTTATGAAACGCAAAAAGATTCTGGCAGCATCGCTGGCTACTTTGCTTCTAGGTTCAACGTCAGCCTATGCAGGTTACACACAATTTGTCGGTCCTAAGGCAGATGGAACGGCTGTTACCTCTCATGGGTGGCCCGTTACTCCGTCTGGTCAACAAGTGACGCTTGGTGATTTCCCAATGGGTGGTGTATTAAGCCCGGATCACCGCTATCTTATCGTTTCCAATGATGGACAAGGTGAACAATCGCTTCAAGTGGTTGACGTTAGCACCCAGAAGGTCGTACAGACCATCCCATACAAATCTCCTGAATCCCTCTATTTTGGGGTCGCATTTAGCAGCGATGGAAAAACAGTCTATGCCTCAGCAGGAGGGAATAACAAGATCCGTGTCTATGGATTTGAAAATGGAACGTTAACTGAACAATCTCCAATTATGCTTAAAGATAGCAGCAAAACAAACTTTTATCCTGCTGGAATTTCCGTTTCACAGGATGGAACGTCACTCTTTGTTGCGAATAATTTAAATCATTCCGTTTCAAAAATTGACCTTTCCACAAATCAAATCGTAAAAACTATCGCAGTTGGGAAGCATCCGTATGCAGTTGTAATGAGCAATGATGGGAAATCCCTTTATGTCAGCAATTGGGGTGAAAGCAGCATCAGTGTGGTCGATCCAAAAACGCTGACGATCAAAAGCACCATTCCAGTAGGGCTGCATCCGAATGCGATTATTGAAAATGCAGCGAACGGCATGATCTATGTATCCAATTCCGACAGCGATTCCGTTTCAATCATCGACACGAAACAACAAAAAGAAATCAAAGCCATTTCGCTTAGCCCATATAAAAATGCTCCTGCGGGAAGCCAGCCTAATGCTCTAATATTAAGCGAGGATGGCAAAACTTTATACGTTACCAACGGTGGAAATAACGACGTTGCGGTCATTGATCTGCAAAAAGGTGAAGTGAAGGGGTTAATTCCAACTGCCTGGTATCCAAGTGGTATCTATTTACATGATGACAAATTGATGGTTTTGAATGCCAAGGGCCTTGGTGCTGGTTCCAACCGAGAAGGCCAGTACATCGGTAATATGATGAAAGGAACCATGTCTTTTATCGATGTTCCGGATGATAAACAGCTGAAGAAATATACGAAACAAGTAGAAAAGAATAATGAAGTATATAAACCAACAGGATTCAGTGGAAGCGAAAAATTCCCAATCCCGCGCTTTGAAGGACTAGAATCACCGATTAAGCATGTCATTTATGTTATCAAGGAAAATCGTACGTATGACCAAGTATTTGGTGATATGGAAAAAGGAAATGGCGACCCGAGCTTAACCATATTTGGTAAAGATATTACACCGAATATTCATAAGCTGGCCGATCAATTCGTTTTATTAGACAATTTTTATGCGAATGCTGAAATCAGTGCTCAGGGACATAACTGGTCTACCGCTGCACAGTCCAACGACTATGTAGAGAAAAACTGGCTTGCAAACTATTCAGGTCGTAACCGCGGCTATGACTTTGAAGGAGGCAATGAAGCGGCCTATCCAAAAGCGGGATTCTTATGGACGAATGCAAGTCGCTCGGGTGTATCATTCAGAAGCTATGGTGAATTCGTCAATTATGACAAAAATACAGGAAAATATGTAGCAGCTGAAGCTAGCATGGGCAATAATTTTGACCCTGACTACCCTTCCTATAATCTTAAAATTTCGGATCTTACCCGCTTGGAGGCGTGGTCTGAAGAATTTAAGCAATACGAAGATAACGGCAATCTTCCGCAGCTGCAAATCGTTCGCCTGCCTAACGACCATACACTTGGAACAAAACCGGGTGAGTTAACCCCACAAGCCATGGTGGCACAAAACGATTATGCGCTTGGTAAGCTTGTCGATATGGTTAGTAACTCTTCTTATTGGAAGGATACTGCTATTTTTGTTACCGAAGATGATGCACAGAATGGTTGGGATTCAGTGGACGCTCACCGGACTACATCACTTGTTATCAGCCCTTACACACAAACGGGCAGCGTAGACAGCACATTATATGATACAACGTCCATGCTTCGTACGATGGAAATGATTTTGGGCATGAAACCTATGACACAGTTTGATGCATCAGCGGTGCCAATGGTCAATTCGTTCACCCAGAAACCTAACTTTTCAACATTTAAGGTTGAAGAACCAACCTATCCACTTGATCGTAAAAATGGAGAAACGGCACCGATGGCTCAAGAATCTAAAAAACTAGATTTCTCAGGAGTTGACCATGCCGATTCGGAAAAATTGAACAAGATTCTATGGAAAGCTGCAAAAGGTGATAAACCTTATCCAGGCGAAAAAAAGAATAATTAAATAATGTAAGGAGGGTGACCCTAAAGCAGGGTGTCAGGCACCATTCATAAAATGCTGTAAATTCGCCCTTTTAATACAGTATTCTGTCAGTGAGACCAGACACTATGAGTCACCCTTTTATTTTTGCAATTATAAAAATTACTATTTTAAAAGGATGGTTTAAATAATGATTCGATTTATTGAAGGATCGATGAAACGGTCCGTATTGATCCTGACATGTGTGGTTCTAATTATCGCCTGGGGTGCCATGTCTGCTGTGCAGATGCAGCGGGATTACTTACCTCCGATCAACAATACTGCCCTAATGGTAACGATTCAAGCCGATCAATATCAATCTGATCAGGTCAAACAAATCCTTACCGCAAAGGTTGAGGAAGCGGTCGGATCTGTTGATAAGCTTGATTATCTGGAAACAAACTCATTTGATGGCGGTTTAATGGCGAGCCTCTATTTTCCAGGCCACACCGATATGGAAAAGGCAGAAACTGAAGTGAGGGCGGTAGTTGATAAAATTAACTTGCCGGACGGTGTGAAACCTCCGTTGATTACACGGGTCAGTACAAACTCTTTTCCGGTCATGCGAGTAAGCTTGACGAGTAATGCCGGAAAAATTGATGAAAATCAATTACGTACATCTATTCAAGATCAAGTGGCCAATGAAATCAAGCGTGTTCCAGGAGTAAGAGAAGTACGTGTCACCGGGGCAGGGACTTCCGGATACGTGTTGACTTTGAAAGCAAATGCCCTCCAAAAATATGGGTTAACCATAAAAGACGTACAAGATGCTCTTGCTTCCATTCATCCAGAATGGCCGCAGGGAACCATCAAAGAAAAGGGCGGACCTGATGGCCAAATCTCCATGCCAATCCGTGTGACCGATTGGACTCTTAATAGTGATGACTTAAAAAGTGTAAAGATTCCTGTTAGCGGGGGGATCACAGTAAGTTTACAGGAAGTAGCAGACATTGAGAGCAGTATTGTTGACTTACAGACGATTTCTAGAACAGCAGGGCAGCCGAGTGTTCTGCTCGATGTCTTAAAGACACCTTCTTCAAACATTACCGATGTGACTGAACGAATCAACGAAAGGATTAAAGAAATACCAGAAATCAAGTCAGGAACAGTCGATCTTTCTATTCTTTTGGACCAAGGAAAAGACATAAACGCTGCTTTGAAGGGTCTGATTAAAGAGGGGTTATTGGGGATTTTGTTCTCGATCATCTGTGTATTTTTATTTTTCAGGAATGTCCGGTCGACATTGATTATTGCCTTATCCTTGCCAATTTGCCTTCTTGGTGCAACAGCGATCTTAAAAGCGATGGATGTTAGTTTGAATATCTTAACCATTTCTGGATTAATTGTTGCGATGGGCCGAGTCGTAGATGATTCGATCGTTGTCATCGATAATATGTACAGGAAACAAATGGAAAAATACAACGGACAGATATCAGCTCGGAACTTGGCTAGCGGGGTAGTGGAAATGATCCCAGCGATTGTTTCCTCCACTGCAACCACCGTTGCTGTGTTTCTTCCAATTAGTATCATCGGAGGGATGATTAGTTCGGCTTTTTCTGGATTTGCCTGGTCAGTTGTCATCGCCCTAGTGACATCTCTTGCCGTTTCTATTATTGTCGTCCCAGCGTTAGCTCACTTATTATGGAAGAAATCGCCAATAAATAAGTCGGTAGAAATGGAGAAAAGGGCGCAAAACCTTCTTCATTGGGCATTTCTGAGGAGAAAAGTGGTAGTAGGACTTGCTGTGGTGCTTTTTGCCATCACCATAGCAGAAGCCGTATTTCTGCCGGTTAACTTTTTTCCAAGAGGAAATTCAAAGGATATAGCCATCCAGGTCGAGCTCCCTGAAGGTGTGCAGCTATCTGATGTGGATGCGGAAGTAAAAAATATCGAAACCATCTTAAAAAATGATCCTGAGGTAGATACCTACACTTCGACTCTCGGTTCGACATTTACACCGATGTTTGATGATGTCTTTGATGAAGGCGGCGGTTGGATGCAAAAGCAGAATATCGCCAATATTTCAGTTGGAATCAAAGATAAAAGCGACATCGATTCATTTGTAAAAAAAATGCGCCAGCAATTTGGCAGATTATCCACATCTGCCGTCTATACCGTTTCTAATCAAAATATTTCTGGAGATGATTCCCGCTTAAAGGTCATTTTAACCGGGGCTGACCAGCAAAACCTTGCCAAAGCTAGCATTATGGTAAGAAGTAAACTTCAGATGATCCCTGGTTTAAGTATTGAAGGAGCGGCAAATGATGCCGATAAATCAATGAAACATTATCTTTCACTTAAGCAGGAAGAAATTCAACGCTTGGGTATAAATGTCGATGAAGTTCTTAATCGGATTGATCGCTATTTACCTAAAGACGTTAGGATGGATGTTTCCTCCGGTGACCTGACTACCCCAATTGCCCTTCGGTTAGACAATCAGGAAAGTCTAGTTGCAGCTGGTGACCCGGATCCTGAAAAAACGATTCTATCAAAAATTGGCCATGAAATGTTTACTGCCAAGGACGGTTCAAAGGTGTCGTTGGCGGAAATTACAACCTTGGAGACCAGTACCCAAACGGTGATCAGTGAGCGGGAAGGTCGTCCATTTGCTGCCGTGACGGGAAATATTATTACTCGCGACATTGGAAAAGTTACAAAACAAGTAAATGAAACAATGAAAGGTTTGGACCTGCCTTCTGGCATTGACTATTCGCTTGGAGGGATCTCTCAGCAAGTCAAGCAAATGGTGATTGAGATGAGCCTTGTTCTGGCCCTGTCTCTTTTGCTAGTCCTGATGATTGTAAGTGCAGTTTTTCGCGGCTGGCATGCACCGGTTTCGGTCATCGTGTGCATTCCTTTGGCGTTAATAGGATCGGTTTGGAGCATGGCCCTCTTCGGAATGGAGTGGAATCTGGCCGCATTGATTGGAATATTGATGCTCGCTGGTATTGTCGTCACCAACGGAATTGTCCTTGTCGATAAAATTGAACGTAACCTTTCAGAAGGGATGGAACCCAAGCAGGCGATTCTGCAAGGAACCTCTACAAGGGTTCGACCCGTGTTAATGACTGCAGGAACTACAATCTTAACCTTGCTTCCCTTAGCTTTCTCAGGTAACGGGAATACGATTATTTCACAAACTCTTGGTGTTGTGGTCGTGGGTGGCATGATTAGCTCGACTCTGATTAGCCTCGTGGTGATCCCGATTATGTACGATTGGCTGAGTGAAAAAGTCAGAAAAATAAAGACTAAGCAGCACCCGTTATCAGCTTAAAATACTAGAAAGCAAATATCACCTGCCTAAGAAGGCCGGTGATATTTTTATTATAATGAAAGAAAGGTAGATTTTAAGAAAGAATGAAAACTAGCAATTCAAATTTACAAACAACATGATATCTTTACAAAACTATACAAACCATTAATACTCAGTTAACAAAAAAGGATTAATCTAAAACACGTAAACAACAACATAATTCATAGGGGGATTTAACGAGATGAAAAGTTTGAAAAAATTAAGCCTACTTACATTGCTAGCTGCGTTAATGGTTTTTATGGCTGCTTGTGGAGGCGCAGCTTCTACAGAAAAGACAGAAGGAACTGCGAAGAAAGAAAAAGCAAAGACTGAAGAAACAAAAGAACTTTCTGGCTCATTAAGTATTTCCGGCTCCTCGGCGATGCAGCCTTTAGTGGCAGCGGCAGCTGAAGAATTTATGGCTAATAATCCTAAAGTTGATATTCAAGTAAATGCGGGTGGATCTGGTACAGGCTTATCACAAGTTGCTGAAGGATCCGTTCAAATTGGTAACTCAGACGTTTTTGCTGAAGAAAAAGAAGGTGTCCCAGCTGATCAGCTTGTTGACCATAAAGTAGCTGTTGTTGGTATGACTGCTGCTGTTAACCCTAAAGTAGGGATTAAAGATATTAAAAAAGCTGATTTAATTAAAGTTTTCACTGGAAAAATCACAAACTGGAAAGAACTTGGCGGTGCTGATCAAAAAATCGTTCTTGTAAACCGTCCGGACTCTTCAGGAACTCGTGCTGTATTCAATAAGTTTGCCCTTGACGGTGCAACACCTGCTGAAGGAATTACCGAAGATTCTTCAAACACAGTTAAAAAGATTATTAATGAAACTGACGGTGCCATTGGTTACCTAGCATTCTCATACTTTACTGACGAATCTGTTACACCTCTTGCCATCGATGGTGTTGAACCAACTGCTGAAAATGTACAATCTGGTGAATTCCCAGTTTGGGCTTATCAACATTCATATACAAAAGGTGAGCCAGATGAGCTTTCTAAGGCATTCCTCGATTATATGATGAGTGATGATGTTCAAAACAATTTATTAAAAGAACAAGGCTACCTGCCTGTAACAGAAATGACAGTCGAACGTGACGAAAAAGGTAATCAAAAAGATCTTTAAGATCTTTCTATAATGGACAAGATTGATATAAAAGTAGATAGGATTGTAACCATTCCTTTCTACTTTTATTTTCTAAGAACCTTAAAAATTAGCTCAGTCATTAAATGTTTAGTAGATGATAGAAAACTTTCATATAGGAGGATCCCAATGAATAAGAATAGCATGGTAACAAAAGGTGCTGCTGTCGCTCTAACACTTGCGTTAACCATTCCTGCCGTCACACCAGCATTTGCTGCAGGTAATAGCCAAGTCAAGGTTGACTCTGTTAAATTTAATGGAATGCCTGCCCCAACTACTATCGATCAAATGGTAGATACGTATACAAGCGCCTCTGTTGATGTAAAATACAGCAATGGAAAAGTAAAAACGTTCCCACTATCATACAAAAGACTTTTTAAATCGGAAGATAAAATCGCAGTTAATAAAGGTGAATTAATTCCTGCCGGTACACCGATTGATTATTATGGAGATCCCATCATGGATACTAGTGTTCCTGGAAAACCAACTCCATTTGTTTCGGATGCACCTGATTCAAACAGCTTATTAAATCCGATTAACGGAAAGCTTTACATGGTTACACATTATGAATATCAAACATTAGATGCAGCTGGTAATTCTGCTTATGGAATTGTTCCTGCTTCCATGTCCTTAACCACGTTAGACCAAGATAAGAAGACGGGTGAACTAACACCAAAAGAAGTTGAGAAAATTGATTTTTCTGATGTTAATGGACTTTGGATTCCTTGTAATGGTTCCCTCTCGCCATGGAATACTCATTTAGGATCGGAAGAGTATGAGCCAGATGCCCGCAAATACGAATTTGACGCGAAGTCATCGGCAAGAACTTCCGTTGAAAGCTTTTCACAGCTTTATTTCGGGGATAAATTAAAAGCAAATCCATATTTCTATGGCTACGTTCCAGAAATCCAAGTAAAGAAAAACGGTAAAGTAAAAGTAGAAAAACATTACAGTCTTGGCCGCTTCTCTCATGAATTAATGAAAATGATGCCTGACAATCGTACAGCTTACTTTGGTGATGACGGTGCAAATACTGGTATGTTCATGTATGTAGCCGATAAAGCGAAAGATTTATCAGCTGGTACATTATACGCTGCTAAATTCGTCCAAACTGGGGCTGAAAATGGCGGTTCAGGAAATTTAGAATGGGTTAAGCTAGGACATGCCAATGATAAGGAAATTCAAGCGATCATTGACAACGATATTAAATTCAGTGACATCTTTGAAACGTCTGATACAGCGCAACCAGGTTTTAAAGCGATTAAACAATATTCCTATGGTCAAACAGAATATGTAAAACTTAAGCCTGGTATGGAAAAAGCGGCAGCATTTCTTGAATCACGCCGTTATGCAGCTTACATTGGTGCCACTACTGAATTCAACAAAATGGAAGGTGTCACATATAACGCCAGAGATAACAAGGTGTATATCGCTATTTCCGATCAAAGTGGTAGCATGGAAAAAGACAGCACAGGAAAAGATCCTGCGGATGATATGCAATTACCTAAAATTAAGTCCGGTGCAACATATCAATTAGATTTAAAGAGCGGTCAAAAAGATAACAGCGGGCGCGGCATTCTTAGTAAATATGTAGCTACATCTATGTCCGGTTTACTTGTAGGGGAAGATCTTCCAGCTGCTGATGCTTACGGTAACACAGCGAATGTCGACAAAGTAGCCAGCCCTGACAACTTGAGCTACTCTGAAGAAATGAGGACATTATTTATTGGTGAAGATAGCAGCAAGCATACGAACAACTTTGTTTGGGCTTATAATGTCGATTCGAAAGAGTTAACACGTGTTTTATCAAACCCAGCGGGAGCAGAATCCACAGGATTGTTCGCTGCCGATGATCGTAATGGTTTCTCTTATATTATGAGTAATTTCCAACATCCAGGCGATGAATTAGACGGAAAAGCTATTACTGCTGTTAATAAAGAAGAGTTAAAGAAAGCAATGGAAAAAGGAATCGGTATTGATAAGACAGGCGGTGTTGGCTATATCTCTGGCCTTCCATCCTTTACAAATATGCCAGATTTCACAGCTCCTGCGGCTCCAACAGTTAACCAAGTAACTGACCAATCAACATCTGTAACTGGGAAAGCAGAAGCGAATGCAACGGCTAAGCTTTATGTAAATGGAAAATATCAAAAGAGTACCACTGTTGATAAAAATAGCAATTATAAATTTGTAATTGCTAAGCAACATGCGGCAACAGAAATAAAGGTTACTGTGACGGATGAAGCCGGGAATGTAAGCACTGCAAAGAGTGTTAAAGTTGTTGATAAGACAGCCCCTGCTAAACCTTCAGTAAATAAAGTAACCTCTAAGACTACTATTATTACAGGAAAAGCTGAAATTGGCTCAATTGTCTATGTTTATAATGGAAAAACATATGTAAGCAACGCAGTTGTAGATGCAAAGGGAAATTACAAAGTCAAAATTAAAGCTCAGAAAAAACGTACTACCTTGACAATTTTTTCTAAAGATAAGGCTGGTAATAAAAGCAATTCGGTCTCCATTAAAGTAAATTAGGAACAATTACTCAAACAAACACTTGTTACCTTATCTAGATTGGCCTAAGAATAATCAACATGAAAAAGCCTTAATTCCGTTATGTACAAGGAATTAAGGCTTTTTTAATTTTTAAATATTGTACATCTCTAAGCTGGGTGTCAGTCACCATGTGAAATTTTCACATGGTGACTGACACCCTTCATTTTTTTCTTAAGGATAAGTTAAGGAACCGACAAGATAATAGGCTCATCAAATAAAAACTTCCCTGGTGTCGGAGGGGTAATGCAGCAGGGAGCAAAAGGAGTATATAGGAATGAAAAAGTTGATTTGGATTTTCGTAAGTGTTTTGGTGATTGGCTTGGTTGGGTTTCAATACTATAAATCGAAAACAGTCAGCACGGAGACAACGGCTCAAACTCGAACCGCCGTTGTTCAACAAGGCAAACTCGAAGTGAAGATTAGTGGATCTGGCACCGTTGCACCAGTGACTAGTGAAGACATTAAATCGACGGTCGATAATGATGAAATTGATGAAGTGTTAGTTTCTGCAGGGGACACCGTAAGTGAGGGAGATGAGTTGATTACCTTCACAGATGATAGTGACCCGATTACGGCCCCAGCAGATGGTAAGATTACAACCGTCTCCGTTACTGATGGAGAACGGGTTACAAATGGACAGGTTATCGCTCATCTTACTGATTACGAGGATTTACAAACAGTGGTTCAGGTGGATGAACTAGACATTACTAAGATTAAAAAGAAACAAACCGTTAGTATAACTGTGAGTGCCTATCCTGACACCACTTTTACAGGAAAGGTAACGGATATTGCAGCTGAAGGAACCTCTGCAAACGGAACATCCACTTTTGATGTCACCATTCATATCGATCAACCTAAAAACTTAAAGGTTGGGATGAGTACAGAAGCAAGTATCCTCACCGAAAGTAAGGAAAATGCTCTTTACGTTCCAGTGGATGGGGTGTATACAAGCAATAATGAGAAGTATGTTGTTGTGACTGCCACTTCTACCGAGGCTAGTTCTGCAAGCAGTACTAGCCAGCAAAAGACCGTGAAAACGGGCATTTCGACTGATGATTATGTAGAACTTACAGAGGGGGTAACGGCAGGCGAAACGATTCAATTACCTGCTCTTGCAACTAGTAGTTCTTCTAACAATCAAAGCGGCAGGATGCAAGGCGGCATGGGCGGAATGGGAGCAATGACTGGCGGTGGAATGCCTCCAAGTGGTGGTGGACAGGGACAAACTAGCACGAGTGGAAAGGGTGGCAATTAATGAGTACCCCAATTATTGAGATAAAAAATATGATGAAGTCCTATAAACTTGGCGGTGAAACCGTCTATGCTCTCAATGATGTTTCACTAGAAATTCAAAAGGGCGAGTTTCTAGCGATTATTGGCCCATCGGGATCGGGAAAATCGACATTAATGAATATGCTCGGCTGCCTTGACCGACCCAATAAGGGTACCTATCACCTAGATGGCAAAGATATTGGAAAAATGGACGATAACAGCTTGGCGACCATTCGTAATGGTAAGATTGGGTTTATTTTTCAAAACTTTAACTTATTAAATAAGCTCACAGCACTCGAAAATGTAGAATTGCCATTGTTATATGCCGGTGTGTCAACGCGTGAAAGGCGCGAGCGCGCTTTAGACGGATTGGATAAGGTGGGCTTGAAGGATCGTGCCGGACATCTTCCGACCCAACTTTCAGGGGGTCAGCAGCAAAGGGTTGCGATTGCGAGAGCGCTTGTTGGGCAGCCGGCGATTCTCCTCGCCGATGAACCAACAGGAGCACTGGATAGTAAAACGAGCAAGGAGATTCTCTTTTTAATGAAGGAATTGAATGAATTAGGACATACGATTATTTTAATCACGCATGATCTAGAGATAGCGAAACAAGCAAGAAGAATGGTTAGTATTCAGGATGGCCAGCTCTTTGAGAATGGGGGTGTACTACTTGGGAATCATGCAATCTATTAAGATGGCCCTTCGGAGTATTCGAAGCAATAAACTCCGGGCTGTCTTGACGATGCTCGGCATCATTATTGGGGTCTCGTCTGTCATTGTGCTGGTGTCGATTGCGCAAGGGTCAGCGAAAAACGTCACAAGTCAAATCAATCAATTGGGAACGAACCTTTTGACCGTTAATACCTATAGTACGGACATTGAATTAACCGAGGATAAAATTAATGAGTTAAGTGATATTGATGGAGTCAAAGCTGTTGCACCGGTTGTTTCGGGTCGTGTTTATGTGAAGAAGGAGCGGACCTCCTCACAGATTACCTTAACAGGAACAAACGCCGCTTATTCAACGGTACGTGATGCGAAGGTTAGTCAAGGTCGCTTTATTACCGATCTGGACGTAGAATACCGCCAAAAGATTGTTGTTCTTGGCTCGGATACCGCTGCGACATTTTTTGGCACAGAGAATCCAATTGGCCAATATATCCAGGTGTCTGGCACCTCGTTCAAAGTTGTCGGGGTATTAGCTTCGAAAGGGAGTTCACTCGGGCAGAGCGGGGATAATGTGGTCATCGTCCCATTAAGCACGGGTCAGCGTTTAGTTGGCAGTACGACAATAAGCACCGTTTATTTGCAAGGCAAAAGCGAAGATCAAATGGATTTCGTCATGAATGAGGTTAAATTGTCACTGGCCAGTATGTATCCCGGCAAAAGTGACTATTATGGCGTAACGAATCAGCAGGATGTGATGGACACGATGAGTTCAGTATCCGACACAATGACGATGATGCTTGGAGGAATTGCAAGTATATCCTTGCTTGTCGGCGGGATCGGCATCATGAATATTATGCTTGTGTCCGTGTCAGAACGGACGAAGGAAATTGGAATCAGAAAAGCGATTGGCGCGAAAAGACGTGATGTGCTCCTGCAATTCTTAATTGAGGCGGTCGTCTTAAGCTCAATGGGTGGATTGATTGGAATTTTATTCGGATTAGGATTAGGAAAGGTTGTTTCATCACTGATGAGTTTAAGCATCGCTTACTCCCCAACCGTGATTCTATCATCGTTCCTATTCTCGCTTGTGGTCGGGGTCGTCTTCGGCGTATTCCCTGCCAACAAGGCATCCAAACTGAATCCGATCCAAGCACTTCGCTACCAATAAACTTGATTTTATTAAAAAATTAGTAGGTCAAAGCGGCAATTTACAAGAGAGTATCTATAAAAATATAACAAAATGAGGAGAATTTATATGAAAAATACGAGAAAAGCCCATTTATGGATTGGTTTAATTTGTTCTATCTTTATCCTAATCGAGTCAATTACGGGTTTGTTAATGAACGAGCCGTGGTTAATCGGTCAGACACAAATGGAAGGAAATCGAGGCAATTTCCAGCCGGGTCAATTTAATCAAGGTGTAGGCCCACAAGGTGCAACCACAAACTCAAGCCAAACAACTGGGCAAACTCAATCGCAGAATCCTGCTAGCAATCAAACTCAGACAAACGGCCAAACTCAAGGACAAACAGGAACAAACGCAACTGGTCAATTCCCTGGACGCATGGGCGCTGGCGGCCCTGGGGGAGAAGGCGGAGCGAGTTCGATCACAAGTATCATTAGAGGTCTTCATGAAGGGAAAATCGGCACGACCAATGTGAAATGGCTGGTCGACCTAGTTGCACTAGCGATGATCTTCCTAACCGGTTCAGGCATTTACCTATCCTTAAAAGTCCTCAAAGCCGATAGAAAGAGAAAAAGTCGTAAAAACGATGGCCAAGTAGCTTAACAGTCAGGGTGTCAGGCACCATGTGAAAAATTCACATGGTGCCTGACACTTTTCTACTTTAACGCAAAATATACGTTTTTTCGTCAAAATGCTATAATAAAAAAGGTAATTGAAATTCTAGCTAAGGGGAAATGAATATGATTCTCGTCGTTGGCGGAGCAGGTTACATTGGTAGCCATCTTGTAAAGGAATTAGTAGAAAAAGAAGAGGTTCTCGTTCTCGATAACTTATCGACTGGTCACCGCGCAGCAGTTGATAGCCGAGCCGTTTTTGTCGAAGGTGATCTTGGCAATGAAGAAGATTTACAAATGATCTTCAAAAGTTATCCCATCAAGGCGGTTATGCACTTTGCTGCCTTTAGTTTGGTAGGGGAGTCTGTTGTGGATCCTTTGAAATATTATCAGAATAACGTGGCGTCCACACTTACCTTGTTAAAAGTGATGATGAAAAACAACGTAAAAAACTTTATTTTCTCTTCCACTGCAGCTACCTATGGAATTCCTGATGTGGAGTTGATTGATGAAACAACTCCAACCAGACCGATTAATCCGTATGGACATTCCAAACTGATGATCGAACAAATCCTGTCTGATTTCTCAAAATCCTATGGATTGAACTATGTGGTCTTACGTTACTTTAATGCAGCAGGAGCCCACGAATCAGCAGTAATTGGCGAGAGTCATGACCCAGAAACACATTTAATTCCGATTGTCCTTCAACAACTGTTAGGCCAGCGGGAAAAAGTATCTGTCTTCGGATCCGATTATGATACAGCTGATGGTACTTGTATTCGCGATTATATCCACGTGACTGATTTAGCCAGTGCCCATATCATCGCACTTGAGGCGTTATTAACAGGGAAGAAATCGGCTGAGGTATATAATCTTGGCAACGGTCTTGGCTACTCTGTTAAGGAAGTCATTGAAACATGTGAAAAAGTTACCGGTGTGGAGGCAAACGTAGAAATGGCTGACCGCCGTGCCGGAGATCCTGCTATGCTTGTCGCTTCCTCTCAAAAAATTCTTAGCGAACTAGGCTGGAAGGCTGAACGGAATCTGGAACAAATTATTGCAGATGCGTGGAATTGGCATCAGAAACAAACATATTAATTGGCAGCTCTGTCTACATAAGTAGGCAGGGCTTTTTTTATTTTAGTTCCTGGCGGAGCGGCAGTTGTTATAGATTAAATGAAGTGAGAATTTAATGTTCTTGAAGTATTTTTTTATCTTGATTTTTGGCCTAATTTGTAGTTTGATGGTTATTATTTACTAGGTTAAGATAAGGATATAAATTTCGTTAAGGGGTTCTTTTTTATGAAGAAAACGTTGAAGGATATTACATATATTTTGCTAGGATCACTTATTTTTGCGGTAGGTGTCAATTATTTTACGATCCCGAATCATCTATCAGAGGGCGGAATTCTAGGGATTACGATTATTGCTCATTACTTATTTGATTGGTCGCCAGGTGTCGTAAATTTTGTATTGAATGCAGTGTTGCTCGTGGTCGGTTATAAATTTTTTGAAAAAAGAACGTTTGTCTATACGCTGATTTCGATTGCAGCGTGCTCGCTATGTTTATTTTTAACCGAGGATATTGGACATCAATTAACTGAGGATACGTTTTTAGCCTCAATCTTTGCTGGTTTGCTTGTCGGAGCTGGGTTGGGATTGATTTTCCGGACGGGAGGGACCTCGGGAGGATCGACAATATTAGCGAGATTGGCGAACCAATTGCTAGGTTGGAGCATTGGGAAAGGCATGCTAATTATTGATATTTTAGTAGTGGTTGGTTCGATTTTCATCATTGGTTTGGAAAAAGCGATGTATACGCTGTTGATTGTGTTCATCGGAGCGAAGGCGATCGATTTCATTGTCGAAGGACTCGATGAAAAGGTAGCAGTGATGATTATTTCCAATTCTCCTGAACAGGTTTTGGCCAATATCACCAGTCGGATGTCGCGTGGATTAACAGTTCTTGACGGACGAGGCGGTTACACGGGTCAGAACAGAGAAGTCCTTTATATCGTCATCAATAAGCAGGAAATCGTCCAACTGAAAAATATTATTAAGGAAGTAGATGAAAACGCCTATGTCACCGTCCATAATGTCCATGAGATGATCGGGCATGGCTATAAGGCTAGTAAGACGAGTGCCTGACACCCATTGTGGGTGTCAGGCACTATTTATATTTTTTCCACACTTACCCGTCCGGAAAAGAAGGTGGCACCGCCGCCCATATCGGCGATTCGGTCCGGGGTGAGGGAGTTTACTAACTGTTTTGTTGCTGTTTGGTTTGTTGAGTCAGCTGAATCTGCCCACAGCCCTTGTGTAACGACTACTCTAGGAAGAACATGATCTCCGACAGCCGCTTTTAGCTGGCATTCTCCTCGATCGTTCCAGACACGGACCGTATCTCCATCTACAATCCCCGCCGTGAAAGCATCCTTATGATTCATATACACCTTTGGTTCTTTTTCCAAGTTGATGTGCTTTGGATTGTTGGAAAAGGTAGAGTTTAAGAAATTATGATTCGGGCCAGGAACAAACTGATACGGATGATCCCCGTCGTTTACTAATGGTACGTAAGTTGGCAATGGGGGATAGCCATCCTCTTGCATCTTCTGTGAAAATAATTCAATTTTTCCACTAGGGGTTGGCAGGTTCCCAGGAAAAATTGCTTTCACCTTCGCTTTCATGAATTGCTGCTCAACTAAAGCTTCGTAACTAATTCCTTCCAAATAAGGATTGCGCGGATTATCAAGGGCCTGGGAAATCATTTCTGCCTCTGTCTCTTGGAAAAGCGGTTCATCAAAGCCCATTTCCTTTGCGAGTAGCCTGAACACATCGACATTGGATTTTGACTCAGCGAATGGTGCAATAACGGGCTGCTGCAGTTGAATGTAATGATGCCAATACGATGTGTAGATGTCCTTGTTTTCAAAGGAGGATGTCGCTGGTAAAACGATATCCGCGTATTTGGCTGTCTCTGTTAAAAATAAATCATGGACCACGGTAAATAAGTCATCCCGCGCTAACCCATTTCGGACTTTAGTAGACTCAGGTGCGACCACGGCAGGATTCGAACCGTACACATAAAGTGATTTCACAGAAGGGTCTAGTGAAAGTAATGCCTCACCGAGTAAGTTCATGTTAATCACGCGGGTATGTTTATTTTTTAATAAATCCGGTCGTTGCAAGTGAGCCGTATTCGGAGCAAGATAGGCTGAATTTCCTTTGATCGCGCCGCCGCCTTGGACAAGCCACTGTCCAGTGAGGGCAGGAAGGCATGCGACCGTCCGGACGAACATCCCGCCATTGTCGTGATGCTGTGGTCCATTGCCGATACGAATAAAGGATGGTGACGTTTCGCCATATATTCGTGCAAGCTTATAAATATCTTCTACTGGTACACCCGTGATAGTAGAAACCGTGATCGGGTCGTACTGGTCGACATGTTCGCGCAGTTCTTCGTATCCGACGGTATATTTTTGTAAAAAGTCTTGGCTGACCAGGTTTTCAGCAAATAAGATGTGCATCATCCCTAAAGCGAGAGCACTGTCGGTTCCAGGCAATATCGGAATAAACCAATCTGCTAATCTACCAGTTTGATTTTTGTGAACATCGATAACGATGATTTTGGCGCCATTTTGTTTGCGGGCTTTTTGAGCTAACGCGACTTGATGCATGTTAGTACTCGCTGCATTAATACCCCAAAAAAGGAATAGTTTGGAATGGATCGTATCCTCTGGGTCGATGCCGAAACTGCCGCCCATCGTATATTTATAGCCTACCGAACCAGCAGCCGAACAGATGGTTTGATCTAACCGCGATGCACCGAGGCGATGGAAGAATCGGCGGTCCATTCCCTCGGCACTAAGCCTGCCCATGTTTCCATAAAAGCTGTAAGGAAGAATGCTTTCCGGTCCATCGGATTCGATCAACTCTTTCCAACTGGAAGTAATCGTCTGGATGGCTTCCTCCCAGCTGATTTGTTCAAATTTACCCTCGCCTTTCGCGCCTATGCGTTTCAACGGGAATTTTAGGCGGTTTTCATCATAAATCCGTTCCGTCATATTCCGAACTTTGTTACAGATATGACCTTTGGTGACCGGGTGCTCGGGATCGCCTTCCACTTTGATAATCTTCCCGTCTTCCTTATGTAAAAGTAATCCGCACTGATCCGGGCAATCCAGCGAACAAACCGCATGAAAAACACCAGCTCGTTCATCTATAAAAGAAGCCATAGCTTAGTCAATCTCCTTTCGTTTTTAACTTGAATTTCTAAGATTGGTACTATCATAACATCAAATTCTTTGTTATGAACACATCTGGCGAGCTATTTTTATAGGTAATCAAGTCTTATAAACAATGTATCGATTTTGAATAAATGGATATAAAAAGACGGTCACGTAGAAGTTCTATGTGACCGCCTTTTTGGATATACGAGAACCCGAGAGGACAATTTATTATTGCCCAAGCTCTTTGATTTGATTAAGGATATTGGTTATATCTTGTACGCTTTGAAATAATTCTGTATTTTCAAGGACAGAAGGATCGAGTAAGCCATTCTTCATATGTTTTAGATACACGTCAATTCCGGCTGCAAGTTTGTTGTTTTGGTCGACAATTTGCTGGTGTAAATCAACAGCTACGTTTGGGGCTTGAAGTTTATTGAATGCATTTATTTCTTGTTTCATATCTTGGAGCATGTTTTGGAAATCTGCTGCACTTTGCTTATCTCCAACGGCAAGTTGAGCAACAGAGGGTGCTTCATTTGCAAATGCTGTCGCCTTGTCTAAGTAATCCTTTGCATCATTTACATACGTGAGCGTATCTTTCGCATCATTTAGCAGTGAACAACCGCTTAGGAGCAATGCTATAAACGCTGATAAAACCAATAACTTCTTTTTCATGTAAGAACCTCCGTTTTAAAATTTTTGAGGGAGCTTTTGGCCGTTTAACTATCATTAAAATAGGGTTGAAAATTTGTCTCGTTTCTAAGGCATAAGCAGTTTCGTAAGCTAATATCAATAAAAATAGCAGGATCTTCGTTTAGAAGTTCCGCTTATTTTTGAAGGGAGCACTTTTACCATTCTTTCTAAAAGTGCTCCATACTAAACGGTGTCAGGCACCACAGCTGATATTTTCATTTTACTTTTCCAAAAAAGTAATGGATAGTAAGCACCCAGTCATCTTCTCACACGTAGGATATCCATGAGAATAATCGGGAGGTTCTACAATGTACCCATATACTAATTACTACGATGCCTTATATAGACAAAATAATAAGTTGATAAGAGAGCTAGAAAAGGCAATTAATGGTGAGTACAATGCCATAAATTGTTACGAAAAGTTAGCAAATTTGGCACCCAATGAGAAGGAGAAAAGTCGAATCCTTGAAATTCGCCAAGATGAATCAAAGCATTATCAACAATTTGATCAGATCTATACAAGGCTGACTGGCCGAAAGCCACAACCGAAAATCAGGGAGGAATGTCCGGGGGTTTATTTAAATGGATTGGAATTTGCGTTACAAGATGAGCAAACAACGGTGGATTTTTACATGGAAGTAGCTGATGGAACTTCGGACCCAACTATAAAAGAGGCATTTCGAAGAGCGGCAACAGATGAGCAAAATCATGCCGTATGGTTTTTATATTATTTTACTAAAAATAAGTAACCTCTTGCTTCATGCCTTTGGTTGGATTTGATTGCTATTCCCATGCAGATAGTAGTTTAGTCTTCAAAAAAAGACACCCTTGTCTCTAAGGCAAGGGTGTCTTTTCAATGATGCATTCTGTGAGGATTAATCTCCACCGCCGCCGCCGTCTCTACCTGAATCTCCGCCACCACTCGAATCCCCGTCACCGTCGGATTTGCGTTCGACATCAGTTCTGTCTGAATCACTTTCGTAATAATGTACATGATCATTGCTGTAGGAACTTTTCCTTCCATTTCCTAAACTAGGAAAAATAAAAAAAGCAGCGATTATTGCTAAGGTTCCAAAGAACTCCTTCACTCCAAAAATAAGGTAAATCCCATACACAAGAAGCAATGCACCCACCAGCCATTGAATTACTCTCACCGCGAGACATCCCCCCATATTGAAAATAAGAATTATAAATCCATACAAAATAAATATTACAAACTAAGACTTTTTATACATCTTTTTAGAGAATGGTGTCAGGCACCGATCGTGGACATTTGTCCTTCTTGGATAGACAGTCATTAATACCTAGAATTATATAAATGAGGTGAATTTTGGTGAATTGTGCAGGATTTTTGGAGAGGGTGTCGAAAGGTTTTAGTGGTTACTATTTGCTGTTCCTGTTTTATGGGGAATGCTCTCTTCGGATGACCTCATTTTCTACCTCGATTCCCCACCTGTATTCTATCAATTTACTAAATAAGGAGTGATTGCAATGGTTCGCAGTGTCCGGCCTTGGTTTGAAGGCGCAAGGTATCATGTTACCACTAGAGGAATTAGGAAAAGTTCGCTATTTTTCGAAGATGAAGATTTTGAGAAGTACCTAGCTATAGTTCAAGAAACAAGAGAAAGTTACCCATTCATCCTTCACACCTACTGCTTGATGACAAATCATACCCACCTACAGCTCGAAACGATAAAAACCCCTTTGAGTATTATCATGAAAAATCTCAACACCAAATTTGCAAAGTATTTTAATAGAAAGTACGATTTCTCCGGTCATGTATTCGATAAGCGCTATGGTGCCGAGCTCCTCAATTCTCCCGAATATGAGATAGACGTGAGTAAATATATTCACTTAAATCCCCACTCAGCAGGAATGGTGGCAAAACCTGAGGATTACCCTTGGAGCAGCTGCCGAGCCTATGTCTTTGGAGAAAGTATCCCTCTGATTGCCCCAAAAACACTACTTTCATATTTTCCCACCCCACCAATACAACACTATGAAAATTATTTAAAGGCATTACCAACCGACAGGTTCTTTTGGGAAGATGGAAAAATTCACATGATTAAGAGGGAGGAAGAGACATGTGGGCTAAAGTAACGAGTATCGGCTTAAAAGGGATGGAAGGATACCGGGTGCATGTCGAGGTTGGCTCTTATGTAGGGAACGATTCGTTTAAAATTGTTGGATTGCCAGATGCGGCTGTAAAAGAATCAAAGGAGCGAATCATTGCTGCGCTTCGAACCTTAGGTTATCACCTGTCAGGTCAGAAAATCATTATTAATCTATCACCAGCGGATCAAAAAAAGTACGGTTCTATGTTTGATTTTCCGATGGCGATTGCTGTACTGCAAAGTTTGCATGAACTGGAGGTAATCGTCCCCGAGGATACTGGTTTTCTGGGATCATTATCGTTGGATGGATCGATTCAGCCTGTCGAAGGAATGCTGCCTGCTGTACTTGCGGCAAAGAGGCTGGGGATTCAAAAGCTTTATATGCCTTTTGATGAGGGTTTGCCGGTATTAGACCTTAAGCCATTGGAAATCATCTATGTTTCTAGTTTACAGGATGCGATTGGACATCTTTCTGGTCAATGGATTCCTCCTTTTAATAAAAAGCAGGATGATGAGCGGTTCACCAACACTGTTTTTTTGGATATGCAGCAAATTATTGGTCATACAGGAGCGAAACATGCTTTAGAGGTAGCTGCGGCTGGAGAACACCATGTCTTACTGACGGGACCACCAGGTTGTGGGAAAAGTATGTTAGCTGAAAGTTTCCCGTCCATTTTACCAGCATTAACAAAAGAGTCGCTACTTGAGGTAATCAGCTTGTATCAATTGAGTCAAAATTCCTTTTCTCATTCCAATATGCCTCCCTATCGAAATCCGCACCACTCAGCTTCAGGTGTTTCTATAATCGGGGGCGGACAATACCCAAAGCCAGGCGAAATATCGTTAGCACATCATGGTGTTTTGTTTCTCGATGAAATTGGTGAGTTTTCGAAAAAAACATTAGATATGCTGCGCCAGCCATTAGAAAATGGGTTGATCATGATTAGCCGCACCCATGCGACCATTACATATCCGGCGTCGTTTATTTTGATAGCGGCAATGAATCCATGCCCATGTGGCTATGAAGGGTCAAATTCACATTATTGCACCTGTTCGAAGAAGCAGATACTCGCCTATCAAAATAGGCTTTCAGGTCCGCTCAGGGATCGGTTTGATATTAATCTCTCCTTAGGACCCATTAATTTTAATGCAGCTGCGATTGAAACGGCAGGAGAGTCCTCAAAAATTGTCCGGGGGAGAGTGGAGGAAGCAAGGAACAGGCAATATGATCGTTATGGAATGGAGGTTTGCAATAGCAGAATCCCTTACGAAATGCTATTAAGGGCAAGCCCATTGACAGACACACAGCAATCTACATTGCAACGACTCGCTATAAAGAAGAGTTGGAGCAACCGCACACAAATCAAAATCATCCGTATCGCCCGCACCATCTCTGACCTGCAAGCAAGCCCTGCCATAACAGATCAAAGTATTTGGGAAGCTGTTCAGTTAAATGAAGTGTGAACAGAGGTCAGTTAGTGACATCAGTTGAATTCATCAGTTGGTGTCAGGTACCATCCGTGGACAAAATCGCTAAAATGTCCGTGTGGGGTGGATCATGGACATCTGATGTTATTTTTTCAGTCTTACCTTGATATTGTTCCAATGGGCCAGGAATATGAATACTAAGATACACAATACAATTGCACAACTTATCCAATCATGGTCGATGATTATTAGAAAAGGAGGAATGAACAGGAATGCACCTAATCCTGAAAAAGTGAAGCTCTTTGTAAAAGGATAGAGTACTAGAAATGCTAAGATAATAACGGAAACAAGCAGTGGTTCAAACATAATTATTCCGCCAATAAAAGTTGAGATCCCTTTCCCTCCCTTAAAGTTCAGGGTAATTGGTTTCAGATGGCCAAAAATGGCCATGCCTAAACCAACAAATTGAACGGGGTCAGAAAATCCAAAATAGCGAGCCAGCAGAATGACGAGGCCACCTTTTAGAGCATCCCCTAGAAATATCAATACAAAGGCCGTTTTTCCATGAAGGCGTCCTGCGTTCCTCGCCCCTACATTTCCACTCCCATGAAGGCGAATATCCTTACAGTAGAGAGCTTTCGTAACCAGAAATCCAAACATGATACTCCCAATCAAATAGGATAAGACTAGAAAAAAGTAAATCATTTGGCTTCACCTCCTAATAGAATAGATGGTTGTCAGGCACCATGTGAAAAATTCACAGGGTGCCTGACACCCATCAGCATATCCTTATATAAATAATAACAGGCTTAGGGCCATAACGGCCATACCGCCAATTAACCCGTAAATGGATAAATGTGCTTCATCATACCTCATGGCTGCAGGCAATTATTCGTCCAGATAGTTCATCACATCTGCTCTCCCTTAATGAAATGGATTCTTATTTAAAGAAATGGGACGTAGTGTCAACTACATCCCATTTTTCTATAGGTTTTATCGAGGTATATTGGTGTCAGGCACCACATTATTCCTCGTCTTTTTTCTGCTTCTTCTGAGCCTCTTGAAGGGCGAGTAGGATATCTTGAACGTCGATTTTTCCATCGTTATTTAAGTCTGTTAGAGTATTTTCAGGTGCAGTTGGCTGTGGGGCTATTGGCGTTGGGTTTGGAGCTGCCGGTGCCGCAGCAACTGCTTGCTGTTTCGGTCTAAAGGCAAACGTGAACAACAGAAGAATAATAATGAGCAATCCGGCAACACCATCAACGATGTAGAAGATAGTCGCATAATCGGACCAGAGCGTCTTGCTGCTGCCCATCTTTTTCTCGGAGTTCGCGATATATTGTTTAATTTCGGAATGATTCGGATAAATCCGTTGGACTGCCTCAAATTTTTCTAACGCATGCTTATAGTAGCCGCCCCAGTATAGGTTAAGTCCTTCTTGATAAAGCTTATCCGTATCACTCTTCGCATTTTTTGCGCCCGCTTGGTTGACAAATTCTTTAACGGTATTAACAGGAACGGCAAAATTAAAGCCTTGAACTTCTTGGCCGTTGACTGTGTCGCCCCTAAAGGTGAGCAAGCCAATAATTTCCCCTTTTGCGTTGATGACCGGTCCACCGCTATTCCCATGAGTGGCAGCAGCATTAATTTGAATGACCGGGCTTCCTTGTTCGGTTTTCTTGGAGGTTGCAGAAATTTGGCCTGCATTCATGGAAGAAACTAACGACGAATCTGGCGATAATAAATCAGAATCGGCCGCAGCAGGATAGCCGCTGACCCAAATATTATCTTGGTTCTGGATATTATCAGAATCTCCAAGCGGTAGAGTCGGCAGGTTTTTCCCTTCAATTTTTAGAACGGCGACATCTTTTCCTTCATTAATAGGAGCACCATAGCTTTTAACCTCGCCATCAAGTACATCCCCACTTGGTAAAATTACTTTTAGAACCTTTTCAATTCCAGTGTATTGTGTATACTGGACCATATACTTGTAGGCTGTTTCATAATCTACCTTAAAATAGTCCGCGATGATCGTTACCAGTTGTTCAAACGCAGCATTGGCAATATCCTCGTCTTCCTGTTGAGTCGCTTCAACGACGTGAGCATTGGTAACGATATAGCCGTTAGAGCTAATAATCGCCCCTGAACCTGAGCCGCCCACTACGGATTGATTTTTTAGCTGTTCCAATATGGCGATGACTTCGGGATCATTGGGATTATTAAATTGCCACTGGACAACAGCATAATCAATGATTCGAACGACTGCCGGTTTGGAGTATTCAGCGAGCTTTTGGGCTTGAGCGATTTTCCCAGCGGCTGGTTTGAGATTGATGAGGAAAATGGAAGCCACCATTACTGCGATGAGTAGCAAGGTGATAGGGATGGTAAAAAGGGCCCTTTTTTTCAAAATATAATTCACTCCTAGGTTGGATATTTTAAAAATTTACTCTGCAATATATTCGCCCTTATGAAAAAAGTAATATTGTACATATGAATTTTTAGATAATTACAAGGCGTCATTGATAGTTGAGGAATTTTAATGACAGAACAGGGAGGATTGTTTTTTCATAAATGTATAATCTTTGGTATCATGTTTAGTGAATGTAAATGATATTGGACTGAAGATATAGTTGGAGGCCTCTATGGACAATCAATTGAAGGTAATGACTGTGTTTGGAACGAGACCGGAAGCAATTAAAATGGCTCCCTTGGTAAAAGAATTAGAGAAATATCCTGATAGAATTAAACCGATTGTGACGGTGACAGCGCAGCACCGCGAGATGCTTGACCAAGTGTTGCATATTTTTGAAATTACGCCTGATTATGACTTAAATATAATGAAGGAACGGCAATCTCTTCTGGATGTTACGACGCGTAGCTTAGAGGGGCTCAATCAAGTTCTTGCCGACGTCAAGCCAGATATTGTGCTGGTCCATGGTGATACGACAACAACATTTGTGGCAAGCTTGGCTGCGTTCTATCACTCGATTCCGATTGGTCATGTGGAGGCCGGACTCCGGACTCATAATAAATATTCCCCGTACCCAGAGGAAATGAACCGCCAGTTGACAGGTGTTTTGGCCGATCTCCATTTCTCGCCAACGGTCCAATCGAAGCAAAACCTTTTGGTGGAAAATAAGAGAGAAAAGGCTATTTATATCACTGGAAATACGGCCATCGATGCGCTAAAAACAACGGTGAGAGCGAATTATTCTCATCCGGTTTTAGACAAACTCGGGAATGACCGGTTAATTCTCATGACGGCCCATCGAAGGGAAAACACGGGAGAACCAATGGAAAATATGTTCCGTGCGATTTGCCGTGTGGTCGAAAAGCATGCCGATGTTCAGGTGGTTTATCCGGTCCATATGAATCCAGTGGTTCGTGAAATTGCCAATCGAGTACTGGGAGAAAACGAGAGAATTCATCTGATTGAGCCTTTAGATGTGATCGATTTCCATAACTTTGCCGCAAGGGCCTATCTGATTTTGACCGATTCAGGCGGTGTACAGGAAGAGGCACCATCTTTGGGTGTACCGGTGCTAGTTTTACGTGATACCACCGAGCGCCCCGAAGGAATTGAAGCGGGTACATTAAAACTGGCTGGAACCAATGAGAAAACCATCTTTCAACTTGCAGATGAGCTGTTGTCAGACCAAGCCGCACATGACCAAATGGCGCACGCCTCCAATCCTTACGGAGATGGGTTCGCCTCCGAGCGAATCGTCAAAGCCATCCTTCACCACTTTGAAAATGGAGAACGCCCAACGGATTTTGGCGAATAGATTGGGGGGAAAGATGTGGTGTCAGGCACCAGCCGTGGACACTTTTAGGGTTTTGTCTGTGTAGGGTGGACGGTTAAGTTGATAATAGAACCTCTTGTCTATTTGAGCAGACAAGAGGTATTTGGTTTGAGTGATGATTATTAAGGGGGATGTGGATAGATGAAGTTAAATAAGATCCATCATATTGCGGTGATTTGCTCGGATTATGAAAAATCTAAGGATTTTTATATTCGAATCCTTGGGTTGAAGCCTATTAATGAAGTTTACCGAGAGGAAAGAGATTCCTATAAGTTGGATTTGGAAGTGAATGGTCAATATCAGATTGAGTTGTTTTCCTTTCCGGAACCAGCTGTCCGGCCAAGCTATCCTGAAGCAGCTGGTTTGAGACATCTAGCCTTTGAAGTAGATGATATCGAAGATGCGGTCCAATATTTGACAAGGTTTCAAGTGAATGTGGAGGCCGTGCGTGTGGACCCCGTAACAAACAAGAAATTCACCTTCTTCTCGGACCCGGATGGGCTGCCGCTTGAACTATATGAACGATAATATCTTTTTAAAAAGCGGGTTGCCTCTATGGTTTCCTGCTTTTTTAATCTTTAATCTTATATCAACTTTCTAATTCATAATTCTGGGAGTGGGCGTCTTTGCAGCTAGGTATACTAAAAACAAAACTACCGCGGGGATCTTAGGTATTCTACTCGGTGGTATTGGGACCCATAATTTTATCTCGGCCGACCAGGTATGGGATTCTTTATTTGTTATTCTGCTGGACATATGTTCCTACAATTATAGGATTTATAGAAGGTATCCTATACCTTGTTGCAAATCCAGAGGATTTTGCTAGAAAGCATGATAAAGGCTATCAAGTTCCTATTAATTACTAAAATCATTCCCTTCACTTTCAGTGTCTATCCCCACGTGGTTACAGGGGGATTAATCTAGTAATGTATGGATTGGAACTCAAATACTAATAAAGGGAAGCTCATTTGGGCTTCCCTTTATTAATTAATTTATGAGTATTTTAATCCTTGAGGTGAATTGAATTTAGTATGTGCCAAACTTAGATTCACACTTGGGATCCCATATTCGTTAGGAGACCATGACCCATAGCCACTATTAATACCAGGGTTTGGTTGGAACTGTCCGTACATGTTCATATTAGGTCCTGATCCTGGGTAACCTGGCGTGCCCACACCAGGATAGCCTAATCCGCCAACTACACCTGGCCCATAAGGGTTGTATCCCTGAACGGGGCCACCGCTGCCGTATCCTCCGAATCCACCGTATCCAGGGAGGCCGCCATAACCGCCGCCAAACCCATATCCTCCCGGATTAGGTCCATTTCCTAGCGCGGCTCCTCCTAAATAACCTAAGCCAAGCCCAAGCAAGCTAGATCCCAATGATCCAAGATTAAAACCTGAATGTCCGCCGCCATGGTGATGTTGCCCACCGTGCTGATGTCCGCCGCCATAGTGATGTTGCCCACTGTGCTGTTGTCCGCCGCCATGATGATGTTGCCCGCCACTGTGATGCTGATGCTGTCCGCCATGATATTGTCTACTATAAATTAGATGGTTCAATCCACTTTGATAATCTATAGGCATATTATAAGGATTATACATAATATTCTCCTCTCTCCTCACTATCGTATCTATCCTATGCGTCGTATTAATAGACTCTTGGGCAGAAGCCTAGATAATTGGGATTCCTCATAAAGGCATCGCACTTGACAAGAATGGAAACCCAAAACATATTGTCCACTGTGCGTGGACAAATGGTGCAATTGTCCACGAGCGGTGCCTGACACCATAATGACACCATAACTCACACCATAACTCACACCATAAAAGAACCAAAAAATATGACACAATCTAAAAATACGTCTCAAGACCTAGATTTCTTTCCGTTTGAGGTCTATGGCAGGCAGGAGTTTTTTCGTGTATTGTTGAAGTAGTAAATGGAAATAATTTTCTTTTTGGTTTATATTTTGAGGAAATTGAAACATTCCATTGCATTCATTCGTAGGAATATAAAGATGTCTTAACTCAGGAGTCGATTTATTATGAACCCGATTTTGTCGTTTCTTCTTCGCTCATTTGTAGCTGTCCCATTAACAGTGGTAACCTGGCTGGTCTGCTTTTTTCCTTTGGGTCAAGCATTTTGGCCGTCAACGGGCATTGCCCTTACCGGGGGGATTCTTACCCATTTAATCCTTTCCATCGTTATGAATAGAAGCTTTTTAAAAAAGCATCAGATATCAAGAAAAGAATATCGATACATTCGGAAAAACCTAATGGAAGCCAAACAGAAAATCAATCGCTTAAATAAAAACCTTTTTACCATTCGTGATATTTCGTCCGTAAAACAAAGACTTGACCTCCTTAGAATTACAAAAAAAATACACAAGATGACAACCAAAGAGCCGAAGCGATTTTACCAGGCTGAGCAGTTTTATTTTTCACATTTAGATTCAATCGTTGAACTTACCGAGAAATATAGCTTCTTATCCTCCCAGCCGAAAAAGAACATGGAAATGGGCCAATCCCTTATTGAAACACGTCATACATTAAATGAACTAACCAAGGTATTGGAAGAGGATTTATATAAAGTGATTTCCGATGATATCGATCACTTGAATTTTGAAATTGATGTCGCAAAGCATACCCTTAATAAGCAAAAGGACGCTAAATTCCCGGAAGAAAATAGGTGGCTAAAATGAACGAAAACAACCCAATCCAACCCAATAAAGCTGGTAACTTATTAGATGATATCCTTGCAGACCCGTTTGGGGATAAACTAGAGCTTTCAAAAAATCCGGTCCAGCACACTAGTGAGGCTAGGCCTGTTAAATTAATTGATGTGATACCAGAAGAACATCGCGCAAAGGCGTATCAGATTGCTGAACAAATCGATCCAACAAACCATCAGTCGATGATTCAATATGGTACCCAAGCCCAAGGTAAGTTATTATCTTTCTCGCATACGATGCTAGAGCATGTGCAGAAACAAGATGTGGGTGAAATCGGGCAAATCATCAGTGATTTAATGAAGAGACTTGATGAAGTGAATCCGGATGATTTGAAGGATGGGAAACCATCCTTATTTGCTCGTATGTTTGGAAAAATTTCAGGTTCGATTCAAGAAGTGCTCTCAAAATATCAAAAAACAGGCGCCCAAATTGACCGAATCAGTGTGAAACTCGATCGCAGCAAAAATGTCCTGATGTCGGATATTAAATTGCTTGAACAGTTGTATGAGACGAATAAGGAATACTTCCATGCCCTTAATGTCTATATTGCCGCTGGGGAGATCAAGCTTGAAGAAATGCAGGAAAAGACAATTCCACAGCTGAAAAAAGCAGCCGAAGTAACCAATGACCAAATGAAATTTCAAGAAGTTAACGATATGATCCAATTTGCGGATCGCTTAGATAAGCGTCTCCATGATTTAAAATTAAGCCGGGAAATTACCATTCAAAGTGCTCCGCAGATTCGCTTGATTCAAAACACGAACCAAGCCCTAGTGGAAAAAATCCAATCATCGATTATGACGGCGATTCCGTTATGGAAAAATCAGGTGGCGATTGCGTTAACGTTAATACGACAGCGTCATGCAGTCGAGGCTCAGAAACAGGTTTCGAAAACAACCAATGAACTCCTTTTGAAAAATGCAGAAATGCTAAAAACCAATACAATCGAGACGGCGAAAGAAAATGAGCGCGGCATCGTTGATATTGAAACCTTAAAGAAAACTCAGGAAAGCCTAATCACGACACTTGAAGAAACAATGCGAATCCAAGAGGAAGGCCGCCATAAGCGCCGCCAAGCCGAACAGGAACTAGCTTCGATGGAAAACGATCTTCGACTGAAATTATTAGAAATAAAAGGGAAATAAATACAAAAGGCCTTCACTGCAACTTCGGTTGTAGTGAGGGCCTTTTTGACTCTTACACATGCGCGAACCATTTCGGTGTCAGGCACCAGAAAATCGAGGCACCGAAAACCAGCTAAACGGGCGCTTCTGCTTTTTACGGTGCCTGACACCACATTAAAAGCACCACATCAATTAATTATTCACAACTGTGGCATTATAGTATTCTTCGAGTGTGATGCCGCGGCTCATGATTTCTTTGGCGATTACCTTGCCGACATAGCGCAGGTGCCAGGGTTCGTATTGGTAGCCGGTGATCGAGTCTTTACCTTTCGGGTAGCGGATGATGAAGCCGTACTCTGCTGCATGATCTTGGAGCCAGCTTGCCTCCTTTGTTCCTTCGAAGCAGTCCTCGGCCGCACATGTTCCATCTCCACCGGTCACATCAATAGCCAGGCCAGTTTCATGCTCGCTCGTTCCGGGAACTGCACTATAAGTTCGGGCTGCTTCGTATCCATCTTTATCAACATAGTAATTAAATAAAGCTGTTTGGGAAGCATAGGACCTGTAGGCAGAAACACCTAACAGATGCACACCCTGTTGTTTTGCGCCTGCGAATAATTTTTCGATCGCCGCACCTGCCTCGGCCCTCATTTGTCGCTTTTCTGCTTTCTGTACGAACGTAAATGGGATGTCAGGGTAAATTAAATCACTTGGCTGATAATTAGCGGGCAGTTTATTGTCCTTATTAACAAGAACAGGGATCACCTTTGGGGAGGAACCAACTGGGACGTTAGCATCCTGTTGCTGACCTCCTGCACCAGTTGAGGAATTGTTATCCAATTTTCCATCGTCTTGCATAAAATGAAATTTTCCAGTGCAGCCGGTCAAAGAGATTGCAAACACCATAAGAGTCAAAAAGACGAAACGTATTTTTAACATAGTTAACTTCCTTTTTTTTAAAATTCACTTCAGTAAACATCATGGACAGGATTAGAGACTTTAAAACGTCATTCTAAATTCTGTCCAAGATGATTTCAAAACGGCTGTGAATCTAAGGATGTTTCATCGATATGTTTGGTAGAATCAATTGGCAGCGATCCAAGGTATAACGACAGAAGGAAGTTAACTATTAAGTGAGTGTAGGTACAAAGACACTTTTATTTTATTATTCAGTTGCATATATTTTTAATAACACATAAATCGTACGAAACGGCAAAGCCATTGAAAAATGGTGACGCAAAACTAAAGGGGCTAAGGTTTAACGACGATGCTTGCCAGTTACCGAACACGAAAACTCCGTCGATTTATGTAAATGACTATTGAGGAGGATTTTTTGTGTTGAAAATGTTCTTAAAGGGAAAATATTATTATCATTTAATCCAGCACAGACACAACGCGCTGTTACAGCAAGATTGCCTGGATGAAGAATTGAGAGCCAAGTTTATGATTAGAGCAAGCTATCATAATAGTAAAGTTGTCGAGTTTGGTTTAAAAATCTAAGCGAAATCATATTAAAAAAAAATGCCTGTATCAGTGTAGTTGGTACAGGCCTTTATGTTTTTATAGACTAAAAGGTATAAAATAAAACAATAGGACAACCATTACATATATTAACCATAGTAAAAGAGGGATGATTTCGAAATGTACAATCTGACAAAATTTAAAATAATAAAACCAGCGAATGAAGTATTTGAAGCCTTCGTAGACCCTTCGAAAATCAAAAATTTCTGGTTCTCATCAAGTTCGAGATGGGAGCAGGGCCAAACAGTCACATTAAGATATGAAGAATACGATGCACAAGTCGATATTGAAGTCATCGAAGTCGAGATAAATAAGAAAATCGTCTTCCGGTGGGGGACAGATGGAGAAGGGAATAGTGTAACAATTTCTCTGGAAGAATTGGATCAAACAAGTACCATTATTGAAGTGATTGAAGAAGGTTTTAGCGTAGATGATGATGAGTTAGTTGCTCAGTTGATTGATAATAAAGAAGGCTGGGTGTATATGTTGACCTGTTTAAAGGGGTATTTGGAGTTTGGGATTAATAAATTAAGGGCAGCTATCGTTAAATAACATAGTTTTATTTCTCAAGGGTCATCCTATGAATAAAAGAGGAGGTAAAGTGAATGAAGCAGGATGATGAGAAAATTAGTGAAGGTTTAAATGAACTGTTTGAGATTATAAATGCAAAAGGGGACACGGGTGAACTGAAGGAGATTGTTGAACGTTACGAAAATCCCAATCCCGATGAGAGTTCAAGCAAGTGATTACAAAAGGCCTAGAGTTGATCCCAGGCCTTTTGTAATGACAATTGTGGATAGTTCATATGGGATATGTGGATAGATAAAGATGGATTGTGGGTAAATCTGTTAGTTTTGTGGACAATACTGTGGAATATGTGGATAAATTCACTTATTGGAAAGTTCTTTATGGAAAAGAAAAAGTTACCCACATAATCTGTGTATAAATGGTTGAAATCTGTTGATATCTTCTTATATGGTGTGGATATAGAAGTAATTAATGTTGATAACCATGTTAATATCCTTGACCCAGCCAATTACTACTATTGTTGTCAGTTTATTTTCTTTGTCTATATTTTGATCTAATTTTTTTGAATATTCTCGCGAAAGAGGTGACATTTGTCACCTTTTTTTGATGACAATACCATTCCTAATCATTATGTTGGCCTCACCTTTTTGAAGGAGGGCTTGCCCTCTCCAATCATAATGGCACCGTTTTAGAAATGACCTCCGAACTCTACCTATCATCCGGAACCGTCCGCAACTACATCTGCGAAATCATCCACAAGTTAGACGCCAAAAACCGAACCGAGGCTTCCGGCATTGCCGAGAAAAAAGGCTGGATCTAGCGGTTTGGCGGCACCGCCTAAACAAAAAAAGTTGTCATCATTTAAAAGACAAGGTGAAAAGCTCTTAAAGATGACAATATTCATTGATTTGTTTGACACACAAGTTATATACATTGGTCTGTTTATACTTTTTGTACCATTCTATTGTTTTTTCTACTGTTATATCAATATCCCACCTAGGATTCCAGTTTAATTCATATTTAACTTTACTAATATCCAGGCTTAATAACTTTGCTTCATGTAAAGTAGAGTTTTTATGTTCTGGTACCCATCTTCCACTTTCCCAATGGATTAGTACTTTATTAACAAGGTCTTCTACTGTAATGATACTGTGTGTTTCAGGTCCAAAGTTCCAGGCAGTTGAAAAGAGAGGGCCATCTTCAATTATTTTTCCTGCAAGCGTGATATAACCTCCCAGTGGTTCAATCACATGCTGCCACGGCCTGATAGATTTTGGAGATCGTATGACAATATCTTGATGCGATTCTAATGCTCTTATACTATCTGGAATGATTCTGTTTAAGGACCAATCACCTCCGCCAATAACATTTCCAGCCCTAACAGAAGCAATCACTTTCCCATGTTTTTCAAAATTTTCTACCGGAAAGTATGAATTCCGATAGGAAGAAATTAATAATTCACAGCATCCTTTACTTGAACTATATGGGTCATGCCCTCCCATGGCATCATTTTCACGGTAGCCCCAAACCCACTCTTTGTTCTCATAGCATTTATCACTAGTAACCATAATTCCTACTTTGGCTGTATCGCTTTTCCGTATTGCTTCTAACACATTCAAGGTCCCCATAACATTTACTTCGTATGTGTAGACTGGATGGTCGTATGAGTATTTCACAATGGACTGTGCAGCTAAATGAAAAACAATTTCAGGATTATATTGGTCGAAGACACTCTTTAATTTTTCATAATCTCTAATGTCACCACGAATATCTATTATCTTTTTATTTAATTTTGATAAAACAAAGAGGTTCTTTTCACCTTCAGGGTCCAGCGAATACCCAATTACATTAGCCCCTAATTCGTTCAGCCAGATTGCAAGCCAAGCTCCTTTGAAGCCAGTATGTCCTGTAATTAGAACAGTTTTATCTTTAAATAGTAGGTCTGCATTTTTTAACATTGTCACCCTCTCCTTCTTTTAGTTAATTGTTTAAATAAATAGATCGCGGTTTTGTTTATACCAGTTGGTTGTTCTTATTATTCCTTCTTCTAGCGTTATTAGGGGGTTCCAATTAAGCCGAGTTTTTATTTTGGTTATATCTGGCAGAGGATTTCTTTCGTTAATTCTGTCTGGAATGGTAGCATAAACAGGTTCTTGATTTGCTTGCATATGATAATAAATCAAGGAAACAAAATGTTTTAATCGATAAATTTCTCCACTGCCAATATTATATATTTCATTTTGGTCAGAAGGCTGATGTGCAGCTATGAGCATGCCGTCAATTAGATTTCCAACATAACAGTAATCTCTAAATTGTTCACATGATGTAAGCTTTACTTCTTGGTTTTTAAGTAAGCTCGTGATAATATAACCAAATAATTTATGGGTATCTTCACCTTCTCCAAAAACACCGAATGGTCGTAAAGTAACAATCGGTATCCTGCTTTCCAATGCGAGTTGATGGGAGATGATCGAAGCGGCTGCCTTTGTGCTTCCATAAATGTCTAATGGATTTAAAGCCATTTCCTCATGGATAGCTCCTTTTTTATTACCATATTCTGAGCTGCTTCCTAGATTAATCAATTTATCACAGCCAGCCACTTTTGCTGCTTGTACGATATTTATTGTCCCAAGTACATTTATTTGAAGTGCATCCATGTAGTTTTGTTGCCGAGAATTGACTCCGTACGCAGCAAGGTGGAAAATATAATGAGGAGCAAATTGGACAACTGAATGTAAAACTTCGCCACCATCTTGTATATCGGCTATCAAAACCTTAACATCCCTTAAAATATCCTGGATTCGCCAAGGATTAGATGTTTCACGTACCAGCACAGCCACCTGGGCTTTTTCTTTAAGCAGTCTTCTGATTAAGTGTGAACCAATAAAGCCATATCCTCCAGTTATTAAAACTCTTTTATTTTCAAAAGAAAGTGTATTCATAATGTTCCTTTCTCATCGTGATTTTACATCAATCGGAAGATATCTTGGAAAATTATTAGGGTAGTCTGTTAAAATAAATGAAGTGTGGTATTAAATGGAAAAGGGATTTTTTGATTGATAATCATCCGGAATTGAGGCGAAAAATGGAGTTAGGTTTTTCAAATTGTTTTTTTTCTTTAATTTCCGGCAAGTCTTCCTTAATTGAAGGATATAAGGAAGATATATGTTTTCGATAATAGAACTATCAAAAGATAATGGTTCAAGCTTCCATAAATCGAAATTTTTTTTATTTATCATCAACATGCTTCCGAAGTGATAGACAATAAGATTAGAATCATCCACGATTACTGTCTTCTTTTTTTTTGATACAGAGGAGTTATTCATCATGACTAAATTCCACGGAGCCGCATTTATCCCTGGGTCATCGCTTACTTTAATATTAGAAAACAAATGAGGAATTGCATCTAAATATTTCTGATCCCCCCATGTTCCATATTTTTTATCATAAATAGAAGAACAACGCTCTATACACTTTTCCCGCCACCAGTTTAGGATTTTCATGCTGTTTTCCTCTTTTTTAAATCCTATTAGCCCAGCTTGATATTGTCCGTGTATCCGTTCAAGCTCTTGTGAACCTCTTTGTTTACACAGAAAAATAGAATATTGGTTCCATTGTTCAAGGATCGGTTTTGGATCTGAAAAGAAATACAGGTCACTATCACAATAGATGATATGATCCACCTCACCATAGTTGCTTAAAATATGCTGGCATAAAGGGGCCTTCATGGTCCAGCAATATTCTTGTAAGGTCCTTTCATTTTTTACTTTAAGAAGCTCTTCATCTTCAATTTCCTCTACCTGAAGAATGGAAATATTAGTGAGATTTAGCTGATTCACTATTTCAAAGCTTACATGGTCCATACAGCAAATCCACATATGAAAATTGTTTATTTTCTTTTTTAAGGAATAGTAAAGGGTTAGTCCTTTAATCAAGAAATCTTTGCTGAGAATTATCGCAAAGTTATAGTATTCATCAGATTGATCCATTACTCTTCTTAGTGGCGTATAGTTATAAAATGTATTTGCTTCTGTATAAGGCTGTTTACTTAAACAATTACTTAACCCATCTGGCTCGACCGCATTGATTTCCTTCATAACAGATTTGATTTCGTCTAAATAAGGAACATAGATTTCATTAATAATAGTGGTCTGAATCTTTAATTTACCAAGAGACCATAAATCAAATTTTTCACTATCATAGATTGTAAGACAGGCAAAGTGGAAGACTACAAGCGGATCATCTTCGATCAAGATACTCTGGTCATTTTTTGTTATCTTATAGTTGTTATTATAAATACTGTTCCAAGGAGCAGCATCAATTCCTAGATGCTCTGAAATTTTGACTTTTTGAAAAAAAAGCGGGAAATTATCAAGATATTTTTGATCACCATATTGTCCGTTTTTTTCTTCATGGCTACACCATTCTAAACATCGACTTTTCCACCATTTCAAGCTTTCCATTCCATATTGATCTTTTTTAAATCCAATTAAGCCTGCCTGGAATCTTCCATACTTTTGTTCTACCCAATCGAGATCCCTTTGGGGACATAGAAAAACAGAATGTTCGCCCCACTCATTTAGTATCGACACAGGGTCAGAGAAAAAATATAAGTCTCCATCACAATAGATCATCTTTTTAATGTCATAGGTAGTTAATAAATATTCCACTAGCGGGGCTTTGATGGTCCAGCAATACTCATTAGGCTTTCGATCCTGTTTGACTTTGCGAAGATTATCATCCTCAATAACTTCAACTTGTAAGAGGTGTACATTTTTTAAGTTAAGTTTCTTCATAAGCATAAATGTAAAGCTATCCATACAACAAATCCAAAGATTGAAAATCTGACAATGCCTTTGTAAAGAATGATGAAGGGCAATTACTTTCAAGCAATACTCTTTCCCTGATATTACACAAAAATTATTATCTGTTCTTTGGATCTCCGAATCCAATTTCTTTAAGTTAGGGAATAACTTAATCCCACCGTTTCCTAAAATATTGCTGCTTACCATATACATTCTCCCTTTTTTATTAAAATCTTAAAATATCATGTTATATTATGTTAGTTATTGCCCCCTTTGATTTAATGCCCAGATTTTATTTGCTTCTTCTAAATCCTTGGGGGTATCAATAGAAAGCCATAATCCGTTATGCTCATATACGGCAAGTTCTCTATCGATTATCAGTTTTTTTAAAGGCTCATCCTCCAATACACAATTAGGATCTGAAGTTAAATAATCAAAAAACTTCCTATTACAAACAAAAAATCCCCCGTTTATGGTAATATCTAACACAGGCTTTTCAGTAAAATCTACTGCTATTCCATTCTCAATTGCTAAAACTCCATATTGGCTATTCTTTTTAACTCCAGTTAGAGTAACTGCTTTTCCTTTTTCTTTATGGAACTTTACTAATTCTTCCAAATTAATATCGGCTAATCCATCTCCATATGTCAAAAGAAAGGTATCTTCATCTAAATAATTCTCCACAAATTTAATCCTTGCACCTGTCATCGTATCTAGGCCTGTATCAACACAGGTTACCTTCCAAGAATCAGTCTCGTTTAACAAGCGGTATTTATTATCACCAAGATTAAGCTCAAAGTTATGATCTCTCCACGGATAATCCATAAAATACTCCTTAATTTGGTCTCCTTTGTAACCTAGCGGCAATATGAAGTGAGTATGATTATACTGACTAAAAAGCTTCATTATATGCCATATGATTGGCTTACCATTTAATTTTGCCAAAGCTTTTGGGACATCTTCTGTTAGTCCTCTCATTCTTAATCCTTTTCCACCACATAATATTACTACTTTCAAATGATCACCAACTCCGAATTTTTTTTATATAAGTTATAATATGTCCGAGCGTGGGGAAGGGAACTAGGTAAGTTATTCATAATATCACAGGATAGAGATAATAAAATTCCACATAAGAAAAGCGATACATTAAATAATATCGCTTTTTCAGTTGAATACCTTATTTCCTTTTGATTTTACAGCACCAACTTCACACCTAAGCCAATATAGATGAAGCCACAATGCTTCTATTATATAGGCACCTGGATGATAAATGGGGATCAGAACGGTTACTTTACTGTTTATCATTTTGTTTCTCTTTACTTTAAAAAAGGCAATTAGTTTTGATTGGTACGATTTTTCTCATAAAAATTCTTTGTCTCTGTCAAACCACTAAGCAAATCATAGCGAGGTTTCCAGTCCAATAGTTGTCTTGCTTTTCCGTTATTCAACTGGCTGTATTGGATGTCCCCACTCCGCCTTTGAAGGTATAAAGGAGAAACAGGATTATCAACCATGGATGAAATGATTTTGTGGAGCTTATTAATACTTGTTTTTTGATTAAGGCCAACGTTGATAATTTCATTTGTTCCTCTTGTTAGTGAAAGGTAATTGGCAGATGCGACATCTTTGACAAAAACAAAATCTCTTGTTTGTTCCCCATCCCCATAAATAACCGATTGCGCCCCTGCTAATGCCTTTTGCATGAAGATAGCAACAACACCGCCTTCGCCTTTTGGAGTTTGACGCGGACCATAAACATTGGCGTAGCGAAGGATTGTAAAGGGAAGTCCGTAAAATTGTGAATAGAGTTGAAGATAAAATTCCGGGGTAAGCTTGGATATTCCATAAAAGGAAATGGGCTGCGTCGTAAACTTCTCTTGAATGCTGGAGTCGTCCGTTTCACCGTACGCAGCACAGGAAGAAGCGTAGATGATTTTCCTAATCTTGAATTTCTGACAGCATTCCAACAATCGAATCGTACCAAGGATATTTGTCTGAGCATCAAAAACGGGGTCTTGAATCGATTTGGCTACGTCGACCTGTGCTGCCTGATGTATGACATATTCCGGTTTTTCTTTTGAAAAAATTCCTTCTAATTGAGGTGAACATACATCCAGTGTATAAAATGTTGCCTTCCTGTTAATAAACTCCTTATTTCCAGTAGTTAAATTATCGATCACTATTACTTGATGGCCATCGTCGATGAGCAAATCAACGATATGTGAACCAATAAATCCGGCTCCGCCAGTAACAAGTATCTTCATTAAATTGCCCCTTCCATTGGATGATAGTGTAGACTATCACGCATTTATAGACATTTAAGACACTTAAGGGCTTGCTAGTAAGCAAGTTTCCATTTATCCTATGCGGGCTAGTCTGAAGAGGGAATAGTCGAATATAACGAAATAGAAAAATCGATTTCTTTCATCCTATTTTAAAAAACATATAGAGAAGAAGTTTAAAAGAAAACCCTATATTGTCCAAGAGGAGATTCCGTTAGCAAGCATTGATGAATGTCCTCTTGATATCCGCGTCATGGTCCAGCGTATACGAGGTTCTCAGGAATGGCATGTTACGGGAAGGGCAGTTAAAGAGGATGAGGACTATTTCATTACTAATGTTGCAAAAGATATTATCACGTTGAATCAAGCGTTTTTGGGAAAAGATCAAGAAAAAGGCTCTAAGTACATAAGGAAAGCGATACATGGTCTGTACCGCTTGTTCAGGTCCATTTTATTTTTGATTTTCTAGTACCAACTTCACACCTAAGCCAATATAGATTGAGCCAACAACCTTCCCTTGCCAGCGCGCAAGCCGGCTGTTCTTGTTTGCGAAAAGTCTTTTACCAATGGTGCTAGTTAGGAAGGCAAGCAAGGTGGTGTACAATATGCTCATTAACACAAAAGTGAGTCCAAGAATCAGTAGTTGAATGACCACAGGGGTCCCATTGTTATGAACGAACTGTGGTAAGAAGGCTAAGAAAAAAAGAGCCGTTTTGGGATTAAGCAATTCTATTAACAAGGCCTGGCGAAACGATGTGGCTGTGTTGTTCTTTTTTGGAGCCGGCTGTTCTTGTTTTTTTGCTTTTTCAAGGAGTGACTTAATCCCTAAAAAGATTAAATAAGCGGCACCAAGATATTTCACGATTTCAAAGGCGAGAGCCGAGGTCATTAGAATGGCTGAAAGTCCGAGCACGGCCGCAATCGTATGGATTAAATCACCGACTGCAATCCCGATGCCGGTGATGATGCCAGATTTCCTCCCGCCTTGAGCGGTTTGAGAAATGGTAAGTAAAACAGCTGGACCTGGAATGAGAAACAATACGATAACTACTATAATATATGACAGCAATTTTCCGCGCACCCTTCTATAAAAAATGTATAACTAATTTTATCATAATATTAAAAAAATTAATCAACTCATAAAACCGCAAAGATGACTAACTTAAAGTTGGGAAAAGTTTTAGTTGTTTTATTTTGTTGTAGGTGTTAAGATATAAAAGTTGCCAGCGAGATGATGAATATTTTATAAAACTTATTGACAACGCGATTGGGTAATGATAAGATATTAAATTTGTCTTCGAAACTATTAATATTTCCTTAAAAAATAGTAAATTAGTTGTTGACAATGAATGCGAGAAAATGGTATGATGTAAAAGTTGTTCCAATGAATTGTTCTTTGAAAACTAAACAAACAAAATCGTGCAAACAAACAAAAAAATTAGTTTCAATTAAGAAACT
>NZ_NUOW01000119.1:0-281 GCF_002584635.1 Bacillus sp. AFS031507 | reverse complement strand
TTTAAAGTTAATAATTTGAAGCTCTTTAATATAATCACCAATATTCAATTAATCAGCTTCAGCCGAACGCTCAAACCATGTGTTGACCTCTTCTAGCCGTTTGGTATAAGCTTCGCGAATCGTATATGCAGCTTGAGATCCAACTGCCAAACGAAGCGGCGAATTGTCACTTTTTATAACGGAAATGATCAGTTCCACTGCTTTTGCCGGGTCGCCGATCTTGATGTTCGACATACCTTTCTCGTATGCTTCATAATGCGGAGCATATTCTTGTTTCTTCT
>NZ_NUOW01000118.1:293-555 GCF_002584635.1 Bacillus sp. AFS031507 | reverse complement strand
GGTCACCAAAGTTTTTTACGAGTTTGCGTAAAATAACTTTCAATATAGTGGAGGATTAGCTCAGCTGGGAGAGCATCTGCCTTACAAGCAGAGGGTCGGCGGTTCGAGCCCGTCATCCTCCACCATTATAATATTTGTTTTTTGGCGGTGTAGCTCAGCTGGCTAGAGCGTTCGGTTCATACCCGAAAGGTCGGGGGTTCGACTCCCTTCGCCGCTACCAAATGTTTTTGCTAATTTTTATCTGGAGGAATACCCAAGTTTG
>NZ_NUOW01000118.1:0-217 GCF_002584635.1 Bacillus sp. AFS031507 | reverse complement strand
ATCCCTCTTCCTCCTCCATAGTATTACTTTATTTCTATTGTCGCGGGGTGGAGCAACGAGCATTGCTTCATGAATAATCTGCGAGTTGTATCAATCGAGCTGCTGCTTGCATATGCTTACTGAGATTGATACAGTCCATGGAACATTGAGCATGGACAAAACTATATAATTTCTATTGTCGCGGGGTGGAGCAGTCCGGTAGCTCGTCGGGCTCATA
>NZ_NUOW01000117.1:0-288 GCF_002584635.1 Bacillus sp. AFS031507 | reverse complement strand
AATCCCTCTTCCTCCTCCATTAAAATTTTAAATCGCGCATAAAAACTGGAGATAAAGGTTCGTTACATTATATGTAACGGCTTTTTTTTATGTCTTTGAATCCAGCTTCAGCACCAAACGGCTAGTGTCCTTCGCTCTCCGCCCTACGATAAGTCAAGCACGAATGCGCTAACGCTCTCCGTGTTTCCTTTATCTCAGTTGGAGCGCTCCAGTCCATACGCTGCTAAACGGGCGCTTGCGCTTTTTGTTTTGTCGAGCGGATTTCGACATTCTTTTCTCCATTTCCCG
>NZ_NUOW01000116.1:0-709 GCF_002584635.1 Bacillus sp. AFS031507 | reverse complement strand
ACTCATTACAGGAATGCTGCTTCGTTAGCTCAATAAGAAAACGGGATCGCCGTAGCCATCCCATCTTTAACATAAGCACCCGTTAGTACAATTACGAACTTCTCCTTTTAGGTACATAATCAATTGAATTTGCAATTTCAACTAACATCAGGTGGCACCGCATTAGCTAACCTTTTATCCATTCCCAGCATATATTGCCAATTATCTTTTTCAAAAACAAAAAAATTGAAAAGTCGGTCAACCATATAAATGGCTTTTTGACCATTTTGAAGTTTATACACTTTTTGATTACCCCTATCTTTGAAAACCAATTTGTTTTTCAAGGGTCGGATATCAATTTTATAATGGTTTTCTAGAATTCTATCATTTATGTATTTAACTTCAAAGGAATCGTTAATATTGCCTTCTAAGTTACTAAACCTTCCGAACTGATGAGTAAAAGCAACTGGTGGTTGTCGGAGCGGTAACTTTACATCTTGCTTAAAGTGGTGCTCAAAGGCTTTTATTGCAGTTTCAACTGATTGATAACCAATTTCAAGGTATATCTCTTCAAATGGTCTTGGTGTATTACTTTGATTGGCTGATGCATTTCCACTAGTACCAACAGTAATTAACAAAAATAAAACAATAAAGATTATCTTTTTCATAGTTTTTACACCCTTTTTTAGGTGTATTATTCCCAATCTTTATTCAACTAACCTCCCTCAAT
>NZ_NUOW01000115.1:0-388 GCF_002584635.1 Bacillus sp. AFS031507 | reverse complement strand
GCAAAAGGCGGGAGATCTGTAGTTAGATTTAAAGATGAAGAAATCATTAACCAGGTAACTGAAAATACAATTAAAAAGGATAATATCTACAAGAAAAGGGGTTCAATAATAGAGCACCTATTTGGAACCATTAAACGACATTTTGGTTATACATATTTTTTAACAAGAGGGCTTGAATCAGTAAACACTGAGGTAAGCTTTATTTGTCTTGCTTATAATTTTAAAAGACTGATAAATATTTTCGGAGTAAAGGAATTAATAAGAAAAATCAGAGGGGGCTTTGCCCCCTTTTTATATGATTTTTGTGATTTTATTTATTTTTGTCAAAAATAATCTTGAATTTATTCAAACTTTATCAAAACAGAAACAATTGTTAGACAGACTCACG
>NZ_NUOW01000114.1:0-1278 GCF_002584635.1 Bacillus sp. AFS031507 | reverse complement strand
CTTTCAAGGCGCAACCCTCATCAAACCGTACGTGAGTCTGTCTAACAATTAATAATAATTTTTATGTGTAAGAAGAAATCTGATATTAATGTCGAATACCTTTAAGAAAGGGGATGTTAATATGGCATTTATTCTTGGTGAAGATAGAAAACAAATCACTTTATTACCATATACTTTAGAGGATTATGTTAGTGAAGATAATCCAGTAAGAGTAATTGATGCATATATAGATAGTTTAAATTTAGAGGACCTAGGATTTGTTGTTTATTCTGGTAACAGTGCTGGTCAAAAACCTTACAGGAGACAAGATCTCCTTAAATTATATATATATTGTTATATGAATAAAATCCGGTCATCACGTATGATGGAGACCGAGGCAACTAGAAACATTGAATTAATGTGGTTGATTGGGAAAATAAAACCTGATCATGGTACCTTATCTTCATTTATGAAAATTAACAAAAATGCCATTAAGCAGTTGTTTAAAGAATTTATACTTATGTTAAAAGGGTTTGGTCTTATTGACGGTACCCTTGTAGCTATTGATGGAACAAAGATAAAAGCAAGTAGTGCAAAAAATAAACATTATAATGAAAATATTATTAAAGAGAAATTAGAATACTATGAAGCGAAAATTGAGGAATATATCAATAACGTTTTAGAAACAACTGAAAATGAAAGTATGAAACAAAAAATAACTGAAAAAATATCGTGCTATAAAGAAAGAATACAGCAGCTGAATGCCATTAAAGAAGAGCTCAAAGAACAAGGAAAGAAACAAGTTTGTTTAACTGATTCAGATGCAAAATCGATGAAGAACAACGGGAAATTTGAAGTTTGCTTTAATGTTCAAGCAATTGTAGACAATAAAAATAAATTATTTGTAGACTACGAAGTAGTAAATGATGTTAATGATCAAGGGCAATTATCAAACATGGTTAAAAAAGCAAAGGAAGTATTTGAGGATCAAAATATTACAGCTTTAGCAGATACAGGTTATTTTAATATGTCTGAAATAACAGACGTGGTTGATGAACAGACCGAAATACTAATTAAGCCCCAAAAAGGAAAACAACAAAAGGTTGAAAACGGGTTTGATAAATCAAATTTCAAGTATGATCAAATAAATGATGTTTTTATTTGCCCGATGGGCTACTGTTTAAATTTTAAATGGAATGGGAAGCAAAACGGTAAAGATTTCAAACGTTATACGTGTGTAAACTATAATGAATGTGGGAAAAAGGAGTTGTGTACTTCAGCAAAAGGCGGGAGATCTGT
>NZ_NUOW01000113.1:0-214 GCF_002584635.1 Bacillus sp. AFS031507 | reverse complement strand
TATTCATTTGAGGTAAATGGTCTTGAATATCGGTTAGAACTTGAAGTTGATTTTCATTTCTTGTTTCTATGTTTAAAGCTGTGTAAACCTGTCTAATATAGTAGTTGGTGATATTGTACAAGTTTTTCGCTTTAAAACAGAGTGAGTCACAGTAGTCGAACAATTCATGTTCCGGCTGAATTTGTATTTTATAGGATCGATACATTTCATTCAC
>NZ_NUOW01000112.1:0-257 GCF_002584635.1 Bacillus sp. AFS031507 | reverse complement strand
GGATTGACTGTTACTACCTCGATCTTTTGGTTATATAACCATTTTGATAGGTTAATCCAGTAATGGCCTGTAGGTTCCATACCTACAATTATTGAATCTAAGTTTTTTAGTTTTTGTAAGTTTTGAATCCAACTTAATAGTTTTACGAACCCCTCTTCATTATTTTCAAATGTAAGAGGATCTCCAACTACAATTCCACGGAAGTTAACAGCTCGAGCAACGTGTAATTGTTGGGCTATATCCACACCAACAATAAG
>NZ_NUOW01000111.1:0-224 GCF_002584635.1 Bacillus sp. AFS031507 | reverse complement strand
CCGTTGAGACATGGGAGGGAAAGCCTCCAGGGGCGGCGTGGAGCATGTACATCATATGGTAAAATATGGAGTGTAATTATACTCCTCTATTTCACTATGCCTCCACGAAGCTAATAATGGATCTGGCCCTATATATTCTATCGTTACAAAATATCAAGGTACATGAAATCCTGCGAATAAGCGAGTATTCGGGAGAAAATCGTATTAAACTGAGGGAGTTTAAG
>NZ_NUOW01000110.1:0-203 GCF_002584635.1 Bacillus sp. AFS031507 | reverse complement strand
GAAATTGGTGAGATTGATCGGTTTACTCACCCTAAAAAACTCGTAGCATTTGCCGGAATTGACCCTAGTATCTTTGAATCTGGCAGGTTTAAAGGAACTGTAAACAAAATAACTAAGAGAGGTTCGAGTAGGCTAAGGCGTGCCTTATATTTGGCGGTTAAATGTGCCATTCGTGATTGTCGCAAAAAGAAAATGACCCAAGA
>NZ_NUOW01000010.1:0-22311 GCF_002584635.1 Bacillus sp. AFS031507 | reverse complement strand
ATTAAAGGAGAGAATCCAATTAAAGCAAACGGAAAGATGATAGTCATTGATGGAGGATTTTCCAAGGCTTATCAATCGAAAACTGGAATTGCTGGATACACTTTATTATATAATTCCTGCGGTATACAACTTGTCGCCCATGAAAAATTTAATTCAAAAAAAGATGTTCTACTAAAAGGGTCAGATGTTTTATCAGTAAAGAGATTGGTGGAAAAAGAACTCGAGAGCAAAAAGGTTCTAGAAACTAATGTGGGAGAGCGATTATTACAGGAAATATCTGTTTTAAAAAGTCTGTTGGAATATCGCTATATAAGTTTAGACCAATCATTACAAACGAATGGTTAAAGACTCTATTTAAACATAAATGCTTAATGCCATGACAATTTTCAAATTAGAGTGTTGATGGGAATTTAGTCTTGGTAAGCCTCTTGGGTTTATAGTAATTTTTGAAGGTAGAAACAAATCTAACTCGTTGTTTTTACCTTCTATTTTTTGCACAATTTTTTAAGGATCCCTTCGTTTGTGTAGTGGGCTAATTAGCTTACTTTAATAGATAAAAAATTTTTATCTCCTTTCAAAAAAGTAAAGAAACAAATACCTTTAGGTGTTGTCTCTTTACCATTTTGATAATTTGAGCATTTTGCAAAATTAGCGTAGTACAATTCTTCAGAAACTCCTCTATAATTTAACATAAAATATCCAACCGTCAAGCAGGCTCGATGCCTGCGTCATATAATCAAGAAAGAACGGATGTTTTTATCCATCCGTGAATCTTCATCAACTGGCTATCCAGCACTTATTCTTATCTTCTAGCTCACATTGATTCTTCCTTTTAAAGCAAGGGGACAAATCCCCTTAAGTAAGCCCCTCTCGATTGGTTTACCATTTGAAATACTCTGTTTTTATGTTCCCTACTCATTCGTGAGTGGGGCTTAGGAAAAGCAGCCTTCTTCATGGGCTTATTTGGTATTACAGAAGGTGCAATTCCATTCGCTGCAAAAGATCCGCTACGCGTTATACCAAGTATTATGGTCGGTTCAATGGTCGGTGCCGTCATCGCGATGTTAAGCCATGTTGGCGACCATGTACCACACGGCGGACTCATTGTCGCAGCACTCGGAGCAATCGATAACGTAGTTATGTTCTTAATTGCCATTATTGTTGGTGTATTTGTCACTGCCTTTATGGTCAATGGATTGAAAAAGAATGTGGAGTGATTATTAATGAAACTAACAGATCTAATTAGTTTAGAGCTAATTGGTACAGACATCCAAGGAACCACGAAAGAATCTGTTATTGATGAAATGATCGAAAAACTGGATCAAGTTGGAGCCATCACCTCTAAACGTAAATTCAAAAAGCCATTATCAGCCGCGAAAAAGAAAGTACAACAGGAATCGGCTTCAACATTGCCATTCCACACGGCAAATCAAAGGCGGTTGTAAAACCTTCAGTCGTATTTGGCATCAAAAAAGACGGCGTAGATTGGCAGGCCTATGACGGAACACCAGCTAAACTAATCTTCATGATTGCCGTCCCAGAATCAGCTGCCGGTAACGAACATCTCAAAATTCTTCAAATGCTATCACGCAAACTCATGAACGAAGAATATAGAGAACAACTCCTTGCCATCCAAACAAAAGAACATGCATTAGAGTTGTTAGGGCAAATAGAGTAAAAAGAAATACGGTGTCAGGCACCACCCGTGGACAAATCCCCCTTTTTGTCCACATGGAGCGGACACCTTATTTTATGCATTTCTACTACAAGCCATGAAAAATCGTTTTAATAATTATTAATTAGAGAGATGAATGAAATGGATTGGAAAATTAAAAGTTCCATTAAAGAAAAAGTTCGATCGCTTTGGGGTTATTATTGATAAGATCAGTCTCTTTCTATGAAAGAATTAAACTCCTCGATTAAAAAGGGGGAATTCAAACATGGGGCGGTGATGACAGCTATATTACGATATAAGCTAATTTTTTGATTAATATAAAAAGGAGAGGCGCTTCCTCTCCCTTTTTCCTCTAGGTATGTGACACAATCAATTCACATTGACCATCAATAATAAATTCCTTTATTCCCACCGGAATGATGAAATGCATCCCCTGCTCCAATGGATACCGCTCCTCATTGCAAACAAGAGAACCATTTCCCTTGATAACACTTAAAAGCAAATATTGATCACGGAAGGAAAAAGAAGCTTTTCCGGTAATCTTCCATTTATACACTGAGAAAAAATCCGATTCAACAAAAGTCGTAATCTTAGTATTTTGTCTTTCCTCAAAACGAGGTGAACTTACTGCATCTTGATGAGGCACAGTCGTTACTTCAATCGCTTTGTCTAAATGAAGATCCCGTAAATTTCCTTCTGCATCCCTGCGGTCATAATCATACACCCGGTAAGTCGTGTCAGAGCTTTGCTGTGTTTCCAATACTAGCGTTCCTTCACACAAAGCATGGACAGTCCCGCTTGGGACATAGAAAAAATCCCCTGGCTTAATTTTCACTCTACGCAGCAGCTCATTCCATTTTCCTTCGTTAATCTGCTGAACTAAGTCTTCCTTGGTTTTGGCATTGTGACCGAAAATCATCTCCGCATCTTCTTTACAGTCAATAATATACCAGCACTCTGTCTTCCCGAGTTCTCCGTTTTCATTCACCTTCGCATATGCATCATCGGGATGAACCTGAACGGACAAATCCATGTTAGCATCCAAAATCTTGGTCAACAGTGGAAAAACCTCTTCCTTTGGATTCCCAAAAAGTTCAGGATGCTCACGCCATAAATTGTCCAAAGTAGTGCCAGCATATGAACCATTTTCAATGACAGAAGGACCATTCGGATGTGCGGAAATCGCCCAGCATTCCCCTGTAATGTCTGATGGAATCTCATATCCAAATTCTTTTTGTAGGGCAGTTCCGCCCCAAATTCTTTCTTTAAAAACAGGTTTTAAAAATAATGGTTGCACAAAAATCGCCTCCAGAAATAATTTTAATCTTTAAATATCCCCTTGAAACGCTTGATAAGCAAGCATTAATGCACCAGTAATTCCGGCATTATCACCTAAACCCGGACTCACAATATAATCAGTAAGCTCCGGCAAAGACACATACTCATTCAAAAATTCCCTCAGATACCTATTAAGTGAAGTAAACACTTGTTGTTGTTTCATTACTCCTCCGCCAAGGATAATTTTTTTCGGCGAAAGAATCAAAATAAATTGCATCAAGGCTTGGGCAAGATAATAACCCTCCATATCCCATACTTCCGGCCGCTCAACAAGCTGGTCTCCTTTCGGTCCCCAGCGGGCTTCAATGGCTGGGCCGGCAGCGAGACCTTCTAAACAGTCGTGATGATAAGGACACTTCCCTTGATACTCGTCATTTGGATGGCGTCTTACAAGGATATGCCCCATTTCAGGATGTGAAAGTCCTTGCAGGAGTTTCCCTTGTACAATCGCTCCGGCGCCAATTCCAGTGCCAACCGTGATGTACAGGCAGCTGTCCAATCCTTTCGCTGCACCGAATTTGGCTTCTCCCAAAGCCGCTGCATTTACATCCGTATTGAATCCAACCGGAACAGAAAAAACCTCTTGTATTTTTTGTACGAACGGAAAATCGCGCCATCCTGGCTTGGGAGTAGATGTAATAAAACCGTAAGTAGGACTTTCCTTAATGACATCGATAGGACCGAATGAACCTACCCCTATGGCTTTAATCGGATATTGCTTGAAAAATTCAATCACCTTCGGTATCGTATCCTCTGGAACAGTTGTTGGAATCTGAATCCGATCGATAATCGTTCCCTTTTCATCACCAACAGCGCAAACAAACTTTGTCCCGCCGGCTTCAATTGCACCTAACATAAAAATCCCCCAATTCTTAGGTTTCATTCGAACAGCTTAGAACTCTCTTTGGATTTTCTCCAAATAAAATATAAGGATGGAATAATTATGACATATATAATCGGAAAAAGACTGAAGGAAATCGGTAAAAGCTGTTCGATATCAAAGTCTTTCCTCATCACTAAAAATATAAGGACACCGATGATTCTCCCAACTCCTAATGGAATTTCACGAATAATAATATAATCCAGGCGCTTTTCCTTGTACATAGGGTCCTTTTCAATGGCCTCATAGATCATCGCACTCATCGAAGTGATAACCATATTGTTCGCTAAAGGTGAAACAATTCCAAAAATAATCAATGAAACGAGGATCGGCAGGATTGATACCAATACAGAGCTCAAAAAGATACTAATAGATCCAATCGCATAAATCGCAAGACGATATTTCGGATTAGAGAATTTCGCGAGAATATAGAAGGTAGCAATGGCTACAAGCTCAGCCGCTGTATTATAAACGCCTAGGCTCAACTCTCCACCTGCGACCTTAAATGTCATCATCGTAATCAAAAAGGTCCCGTACACACCCGATACAATTCCATCTGCAAACATGACCTTGTACATCTTCTTCCATTCCCTTGATGGATTCTTAATGACATCCCAAAAATAACTTTTGGCCGTAATCGGCTTCCCTTTCACTTTTAGAGAAGTGAAAAAAGAAATAACAAAAAAGATACATGTTCCAATAAAAACAACATAATAACCTGTCATCCCCTTGAATTGCGAGATGATAATGCCTGATAAAACTGGGCCGAAAACCCCTCCAATGGTAAATAAAGTGCTTTGTACATATAAAAATTGATCCCGGTTATCATTGGTGGTTAAATCTAATACGGCCAAATGCATACCGACATAATACAAACTCATGGCCAAACCAGTAGAAAATCCTAACAACATCATATGATGACTTAAGGTGTCATGAAAAATAAGCATAATCAAATAGGTAATCAGATAAAACACAAACCCTAAGCGCATCGTAATCATCGGGCTCGTTTTTCGGGCGAGCCACCCGCAAAGCCCAAAACAAATGATGATGGCAATGGACCAATACAAACTATAATAGGCCAGCAGAGAATAGGTTTTATCGAGTTTCCACAAGAAGACACTTTGAAAAACACCCGACAAAACCTGTCCAAAGGAAAATAAAGCATTCATCAGCAAATAAAACTTCAATTCTGTAGAAAAAGACTTAAATATTTGAAACATAAATGGTTCTCCTTTTCCAGGAGAGTCGGCTAAAAAGCCGACAATCTCTGAAACTAGTGGTTAATGACCGCTTTAGAAACGTTAAGTTTCGGGAAGCTAGCCATTGCCTCTGGAAGCTCTTCAATCCCAAAACGATGAGAAATGAGCGCCCCTACATCCACCACTTTTTTTGAAATAAGGGCAATCGCTTCATCGTGAGTATATGGATTCACAAACGACCCCTTGATGGTAAGTTCTTTAGAAAAGATTTCAAAAGGCGAAACAGAGATAACCGTTTCTGGAGCTGCCACGCCAAACAGTAACACTTGGCCGCCTTTTGCCGCTGATTGAACCGCTAACTCCATACTCTCTCCTCTGCCCACACATTCAATCACGACATCCACTTCAAGATTAGAAGCATTCTCTGGATGAACTACTTCATCCGCACCAAGCTGATAGAGAAGCTCCCGTTTATTTTCGGCAGGCTCAATGACAGTAATCGAATGTACTTTTTGATTTTTCACCAATTGCAAAAACAATTGCCCAATAAAACCGCCTCCAATAATGAGTACACGGCTTAAAGGTGAGAATCGAACCTTTTTAAAACCATGAAGCACACATCCTAATGGTTCGACAAGCGCAGCCTCTTCAAAGGTCATCGCATCTGGAATCTTATAACAATTGGCAGCTGGTACCACGCAAAACTCCCCCATACCGCCATCTCTTGTTACTCCGACAGCCTGAAGATGGTTACACAAATGAGCTCGGTTGCTGCGGCAATACTCACATGTACCGCAATAAATGTTCGGATCAATCGACACTCGGTCGCCTTTTTGGAGCGTCGATACTTCTGCACCAACTTCTACCACTACGCCAGCCAATTCATGACCGAGCACAATCGGAGGATGGACTTCTGCCGATCCAGGGTGACCATGATAAATATGCTGATCCGTACCACAAATGCCACAGCTTTTCACCTTGATAATGACCTCTCCCGCTACTGGGGATCGATACGTCCAATCCATTACCTCTAGTTGCTTTGTTCCTTGCAACACGGCTGCTTTCATGATAAATCCCCCCTTATTTTCCTGCTATTCATAGCCTTAATACTCAATGTATCCCAAGGAATTTCTTTCCCCTCAACCTGATGCACGGCAATCACTCTTTTCTGATTTGGGAGTAAGTCAAAGAAATTATCCTTCATCACAAGTTGCTCCATATCTAATTCAATAGTTACCATCCGCGCTGCCACGTCGGTGGAAACCGTCAACTCATTTTTCTCCTTGTCAACCACAACGGTTAATTCCGACTCTGCAAATCTCATATCCTTTTGATCGCGAAAATAATAGAAATTATCTTCAGTTTTATTATTTTTTGAGCGGAGGACCATGACTGCTTCTTCCGGCTGCAACCCATTAAAAGCATCTTGCTCTAAAACAATGTCCACCTGCTGTGAAACATTGGATGGTACCGATACCGTCCATTGCTTAGAAAAGACCTTTTCGCCATTCATTTGATAAACAGCCAGCTCCATCTCGTCCTCATAAGCTTCTAATCGGTCATTTACCACCCAAACCTTCAGCTCTTTTCCTGGTTCGTGGTCAATCGTTAAAAGAACAGGACTAAAGAACTTCCTGGCATAATGATAAGAAGCTTTCGGCAATAAATAATAATCGATAACAGACCAGCTAGTACCCGGCCAGCAGTCATTTAGCTGCCAAAATAAAGCGCCGCTTGTATGTGGTTTATTCCGGCGATAATGTTCGATGCCAAATTTCAATCCTTCTGCCTGCGTTAACATCGAATAAGCAATGTACTCATCTAAATCCTTCGGAACACCAGTATAGCCTTCCATCAGCAAAATTCCTTTTGGATGATGAATATCCTTATTGCGGTACGCCATTTCTTCGCTTCCCCAGAAAAACTGATCCTTCGGGATATTTCGTTCTAACGTGTAGCGGTTGGAAGAGGCGTGCATACCAAATTCACTTGCAAATTTAGTCGTATCATTTTTAAAATTTTTAAACGACAGCCCTTCAACACTGTAATTGACTGTTTGCGGCTGGCCGAACGTACGCGGCTCAATATTCCCATGCCAAACCTGCCAATTATGCGTGTCTCCCTGCTCCCTTGAGTTATGATCATTTCCTCCAAATGGCGAACTTGGCCAAAATAAACGAGTTGGGTCTAGTTCTTCAAGTAATTCCGGCATTAATTCATGATAGATTTTTTCACCGTAAAAAGGGTGTGTAATTTCCCCTGATGAATAAAGCGCTTCATACAGCCAATCATTCTCATTGTTTCCACACCAAAGAGCCAGGCACGGATGATTCCGCAGCCGTTTGACGACATGAATAATTTCCTCTTTGACGTTGGCCATAAAGTTCTTATTGTAATCAGGATAAAGCGCACATGAAAACATGAAATCCTGCCAGACTAAAATCCCAAGCCGATTGCACTCGTCATAAAAAACCTCTTTTTCATAAATGCCGCCGCCCCATAAACGCAGCATATTCATATTCGCGTCTTTAGACATCTTGATTAAATGCCTGTAACGAGAATCCGGAACAGCTCCAATAAAGCTATCTATCGGAATCCAATTGGCCCCTTTCGCAAATACCTTTTCTCCATTTAATACAAAGGTAAAACAATGATCTCCGTTTTCATCCTTACGCAATACTTCAATCGTTCTAATCCCGACATCTTCGATTCTCTCATCCACTTTAATGCCGTCCGCATATAATTCCACCTTTAGTTGATAAAGGTGAGGGGTACCCAGGTCGTGTGTCCACCAAAGCTTTGGGTTTTCTACTTCCAGTACACCTTTTCCTTTTTTACGATCGATTTCTACGTTTGCTTTAAATCTTTCTTCCCCATGGGAGAGGGTAACAAGCACTTCATAATTCTTATCTTTTCTAAAAGATGCAATCTCCACGTCCACCTCGACCACTGCTTTGTTTGGTGAAATAGAGTTGGTTTTAGCAAATACAGAGTCGATTTTAGCAAAGGTTCTTTTCTCTAAATGAACATCCTTCCATATTCCTGCTGCAACTAAGCGTGGCCCCCAATCCCAGCCATAATGGCTTTGTGCCTTCCGTGTCCAGATCCGTTTCTTGCTAAAGCCTGACCAGTAATATTGAATCTTATCCTTTGCATGAACATGGACGGGATCAAATTTGACCGCCAAAACATTTTTCCCCTTGTTCAGCTCCCTGGCCACTTCAAAGCTGTGGCTAATAAACATGTTCTCAGCTGATCCCAGCTCTACTCCATTAAGATAAACCGAAGCAAACGTATCAAGTCCCTCAAAAATTAACTCATATCGATGGTCCTTCGTTATTTCATCATGGAACTCGAAGGTGGTGCGATACCACCATACCTTTTCTTCTACCCATTGACATTTCAAATCATTGTGACCGTAAAAAGGATCATCAATCAGTTTCCGGTCGATTAACGTGGAATGAACATCGCCAGGTACCGAAGCTGTCATCCAGAAGTAGTCGATATAGTCTGGAGAAGCCACTTCCAAATCGCGAGCGGCCCCCACATCAAAATGTTTGATCTTCCAGTTTTCATTTATTTTCATAAAAACGTCACCTGCCTGGTAAAAATACTTAAAAAAAACGCACTGGACTTACGGATTGCGCCGGTTTATTCTCGGTTGACTCACCTTTTCTCTCGGTTAGCACACTTTTTCTCTCGGATAGCATCCATTTACTCTCAAACGCTCCTTTTAGAGAGCCCTACCCCATTCGAATTCATGTTAAAAAAGCCAAAATCAATCACACGATTTTGGCACTTATTTTCAAAGCTATTCTAGATAAGTCAATGAATCTAAAATTTCCTTCAAGCTTAACTCCGCACACGCCATAGATGTGTCTGCCACACCATAGAACATTTTCACGACATCGCCTTCCACGACAGCCCCACATGAAAACACGACATTTCCAAAGAACCCTTCCACTTCATAATCTGCTTCTGGCTCTAGGATCGGTTGATTGGAGCGCGCAATGACCTTTGTTGGATTTTCTAAATCTAGTAAAACAGCTCCCATGCAGTAGCGGTGATCCTCCGTTGCACCATGATAAAGCTCAAGCCAGCCTTTTTCTGTTTTAAACGGAACAGCTCCACCGCCCATACGAGCGCTATCCCACATGCCTTCACGAAGCCCAAGCAAATGCTTGTGATTTCCCCAGTGCAGAAGGTTCGTTGATTCAGCAATCCAAATTTCTGGCTCGCCTACACTTTTCGGTACAGGTCGATGAAGGGCATAATACTTTCCGTTAATTTTTTCAGGGAAAATTAACACGTCCTTGTTTTCTGGAGCAAAAATCATGCCATGATGTTCGTATGAGACGAAATCTTTCGTCGAAACCATGGATTCGCCGACACCAACAGGTGAAACCGCACTGAAATAAATATAATAAGTATCTTCAATTTGAGTAATTCGCGGGTCTTCGATTCCAAAAATCTCTAATTCGTTCGAAGGGTAAACAAATGGCTTTTCATCAATCATGAACTGATGTCCATCTTTACTCCGTGCAATACGTAAATAAGATAAGGAAGTTAAGTACTTAAAACCACTTTTATCGCCAGCTTCCCGAATCACACGAGAGTCAGAAAAATCATATCTAGGATCATCTAAACGTAATTCTATAATCTCAAGTTCATTTGTTTGTGGATTATAGATAGGCGATTTGATAATATTCGTATCATTACTAATCGGGCGTTCTGCCACACGAAGTAGCATGATAATTTCATCGTTATATTTCGCAATCCCTGCATTAAAGGCACCAATTACTTCAAAATCAGGGCGGTGCGGTTTTACATTTGAAGGAGTGACCACCGGGTTTTCTTCATATCGATAAACGTTCATTTTTATTCTCACCTCATTGGATTAGTCAATTATTGCTCATATTTTAAAAATGGATCTAATATGGTAATCTTTTGCGCTTCAGCATCACTAATGCCCGCATATAGAACGGCATTACCATCCTGCTTACGAACCAAGCCGCCGCTAAACACGACATCCACTAAGTCCGGGCGCTTGGATGGTCCAGGAAGGAAGCAGCTTCTTGTTGCGATTAGTTCCATATCGGAAAAAGCTCCTGTTTCCGGATCAAGGGCAAACACCATTGGATAATAATGACGATTTCCTTCTCCATCGAAGGAAGCCACATGCCCCAATACGCCGACAAAACCATTTGCCAATAAATGAGGCTCGTTCGCTCCGCCCCATTCTTCGTCAATAAACTGCCCCTCGAGCAGGGGAGCCTCGCTCACTACATCAACCGACAATTCTGCGAGCGTTGAGATTCGAGTCCAGCCGATTTTTCCTCTGCCGCCCTTTTCACCTTGAGGTCTTGTTAATACCCCAATACTTCCATCCTTTAATTCAACTAAGCGAAGGTCTTTCATTCCGTCCGGTCCTTTTGCAAATTCTTGTAAATTCGCAATCGATTGACCTTTATAAAAAACGGTTCTCCAGCCATGCTGTCCTTCATTCGTTGGATGAGGGAATATCTGAACACCCCCCAATACAAGCTCTCCCGCAATGCGTGTAAAGAAAGGATCTTGCAATTCAAAAACCGGCGCACCACTCCGCGGCACCCACTCGCCATTACGTTCAACAAAGAAATTTACATTCGAATGTTCACTATCACGTGATTCGACTCGCCCTGCAATCACTAGCTCGCCCTCATCCTCGAACGGAGCGCTAATATTATAGACATCATTCTCACCAACGCCTGAGAAGATCATTTTTTCAGGATTAGTTGGTTGTGCTTTTGTTGTGAATTCAGCTAAAAGCTTTTCACATGTTTGAGCATTACCCTTTTTTAACAAGGTCATTTCCGATTTCCCCCTTTAGGATTATTGCTTCATTAGCCAAAACATTTATTTCATTTCCTCTGTCCAGCCTTGTCCGTTTGTTAGAAAGTAACAATCTCACATCTGTCCCTGCCTCAAGCAAATTCGGCTGATCAGAAAAATTCAAAGCTACGATTATTTTTTCAACCTGATCCTTTCTGACGAAATAAATCATGTCTTCTTCCATCCGTAAAAATTCGTAATCTCCAACCTGTAAAGAGGAATGTTCCTTCCGCAGCTTAAGCAAACTTTTATAAAAAGAAAGCATCGATTCAGGATCATTCAGCTGATCTTCCACCGTCACTTTACCGGCATCCTCTGGAACCGTAATCCATGGCAGTCCCTCAGAAAAACCAGCCTGGGCATCCAAATTCCATTGCATCGGGGTCCGGGACTTATCCCGCGATTTTTTATTCGCCATGACCAGCGCTTCATCATGTGATTTACCCTCTTCTAAGGCGAACTTATAGGCCATGATTCCTTGCACGTCCTTCATTTTCGCGATATCATCAGTAACCCAATCGCGCATCCCAATTTCATCCCCATAATAGATGAACGGAACACCCTTGGCCGTCAGCATTAACACTGCCACAAGTTTGGCCCGGTCCTCCTCGTTGCCAAATCTTGAAATATACCTTGACATATCATGACTGGAAAAGAACAGGGTTGGCATTTGTGCAGATCCATAAGCCTGCTCTGTTGCCGCTAATTGCTCAAACAGCTTACCCGCGTCAAATTCGCCAATGCTTCCGATATTAAAATTAAACACAACATCTAATTTACCAAGCCCAGAATACTGCTTGAGAATATCCAAATCTTCAGAACCAACCTCACCAACCAGGAATTTATCCGGATACTGATGAACAAACGCAGCAATTTCCGAAATAACGGATAAAACTCCCTCTTGGTCCTTATCGTATAAATGGATTTGTTCCCCATCGGTTGGATTGTCTTCAAACCGATCATGGACCTTTAAGAAATTAATGACATCAAGCCTGAAACCGTCGATTCCCTTTTCAAGCCAAAATTTCATAACATCAAACATCGCACATTTCACTTCAGGATTGGCCCAATTTAAATCCACCTGTTCCTTCGCAAAAGCATGGTAATAATATTGATTCGTCTCCGCATCATATTCCCAGGCAGTGCCGCCAAAGAAGGATTCCCAATTGTTCGGCTCATCTCTCCATATATACCAATCACGCTTGGGGTGATTTTTGGAAGATTTTGATTCTTGGAACCATGGATGTTCAGAAGAGGTGTGATTTAATACCAAATCAGCAATCACACGAATCCCGCGCTTATGAGCTTCTTGAAGAAATAGCTCAAAGTCTGCCATCGTCCCATAATCTGGATCAATTCCATTGTAATCGGAAATATCATAGCCGTTATCGACCTTTGGCGATGGATAAAAAGGAGTCAGCCATATTCCCTCAATCCCCAGCTCTTTCAAATAATCGAGTTTGGAGGTGATTCCTGCAAAATCACCGATCCCATCGCCATTTCCATCTTTAAAGCTTGGCATATAGATTTCATAAAAAGAAGATCGTTTCCACCATTTATCCATTGATTTAGAACTCCAATCTCGGAAAACTACTTAAGTGTAAATTGCATACCTTCTTGGAATTTTTTCGAGAACAGTAAGAAGATAATAATGATCGGAAGCGTCAATAGCACAGCTGCTGCGTACATCGGGCCTGGATACCCGCCATATGGACCAAACATTTGTGATAAAAGCACGTTCAATGTCAGCATATTGTCACTCTTTGCCACTAACATATCCCATAACAACTCTGTCCATCTTTCCATAAACAGGAATAAGAAGATTACAGTCGTAATCGATTTGGACATCGGAAGAACGATTTTGAACATGATTTGCAAATCGTTAGCCCCATCCAATTTCGCTGCTTCAATAAAGGTATCCGGTATCGCTTTAAAGAAATTGGTATACATAAACACAGCCCATAAGCTAAGAGCTTTTGGCAAAATCATGCCCCAATACGAGTCATACATGCCGATTCGTTGAATCACAAGGAAGGTAGGGATCAACAAAATAATCGCCGGAAAAAACATTTGGAATAAGATAACGTTATTAACCGTGTCCCTTCCTTTAAAAGGTATTTTCGCTAAGGCATAAGCAACCATTACCCCGGTAACCATCATTAATAAGGTAGATGCACCTGAAACGATAAAACTGTTTAAAAACGCATTAAGCCATGGTCTTGGGATGACCGCTTCTCCTCCGCCTAGCAGCCATTGATAAGACTTCAAGCTGTACTCGGTTGGAATGAGCTTTTGATCCACTTGATCCCAAACAGCAAAAGAATTCAACACCATATAAATATATGGAAAAATCATAATAAGTAAAAGAACAACGGCAATTAGGTAACGAAACAATAATCCGTTTTTCTTAGCTCCACCCATTTCGTTTCCCCCACATTTCTAAGAGTTTTCGAATGATAAATATTGAAATAAACGTGACGACAGAGGCAATAATCGCAATCGCTGAAGCATAACCAGCTTGAAGATTCGAGAACGCTCTTGTAAAAATCTCCATTTGCCACGTATTGGTTGCAAAATTAGGTCCTCCACCTGTTAATTGGTACACCTCTGTGAAAATACCAAATGTCACACCGATGGATAAAATGAGGACCGTAAATAAAGCTGGGTATAGAAGCGGAAACGTAATTTTCCAAAAACGCTGCCAAGGAGTTACCCCATCAATCATCGCAGCTTCATATACTTCCTTATCGATGCTCTCAAAACCAGAAGTTAAGATGAGCGCGTAGTACCCTGTGAATTTCCAAGCGATAATCATCGCAACCACAAAGAGTGCAGCAAAAGGTGTTCCAAGCCAGTTAATATCCAAGCCCAATGAGCTTCTTAAGAATTCATTGACTGGGCTGTTATAAGATAAAATTCCTTTTACGATAAAGGAAGAAACAACCCCTGATGCTAAATAAGGAAGGAAAAAACCAATAAGAAACAATCCTTTAAATTTAGGGAGTCCATGAACGATTAACGCAACGATAATCGATGACGCAATAACTAATGGTACAAATACAGCCATAAATTTAAAGGATACAAAAAAGGCGCTTTGGACACCTGGACTCTTAAAAGCCTGCAAATAATTATCAAATCCAACAAACGTAAACGTTGGAGCAATTAAATTCCAATCAGTAAAGGATAAAAACAAGGACCAAACAAGTGGAATGAGAAAAAATACGACTGCGTATAAAAGATAAGGACTGGCAAACAGCCAGCCTAACCTTCCTTGCTTTGTGCTCATTATTTCAGAGCCCCCTTAATTGCTTGTTGCATATCCTTCCATCCAGTTTTCGGATCTTTCTCACCTTTTACTACTGGATTGAAAGCTTGTTGACCAATAAAGGTCTGAATATCATTGTATTTTGAGTTATCCATTGGCGGGATACCATTTGGAACGGCAGCTGCGTATGGTTGTAAAGCTGGATTTTTGTCAAAGAACGCTTTAAACGCATCGTTTGTTGTTAAATCATCACGAGCAGGCGGTAAGCTTGTCTTCTCAAGCCATTTCACATCATTTTCAGGTTTTGAATACACCCAATTAATGAATTTCATCGCTGCTTTTTGTTGTTCTTTCGTTGCAGAAGCATAAATAACTAGACCTTTTGTATCAGCAAACGTTTTAACATCTTTCGTATCTGTGCCATCTGGAACAGGTGGTGGTGTTAATGTATAAGTTTCGTTGAACTTCATATTCGGGAATTTATCAGCCCAGTATGGGATTGTCCAAGGACCAACATCCACGAAAATTCCTAAACCACTTTCAAATGGATCTTTTGCCTGTCTTGTTAATAACGCATTGGATTTACGAAGATCATCCATTAAACCAAGAACCTGTTCGCCGGCTTTTTGATTGCCAGTGAATTTCGTTCCTTCAACAAACTTGTTACCGTTTGATGCCGCATCATATAACATGAAGAAGTCAAACCATCTTTTCCATGAAGTTGGATCGGCAAGGTCTGCTTTTGCCCATAGGTATTTATCAGGATATTTAGCTTTTAATTTCTTTGCCACATCTAGCATTTCGCTATATGTTTTTGGCGGCTCGTTGTAGCCAAGTTCTTTTAAGATGTCTAATCTCCAGCCAAATAACATCGCATTAGAGTAAATTGGCAATACGTATTGGTGGCCGTCAGCAAATTTCCAAGCCTTCATGGTTTCTGTCATATTACGGCTTTTCTTTACATCATCCCAGCCGTCTAATGTATCTAAAGGTACAAGCGCTTTACTTTCAGATAACTGAGCCGCAAAACCACGGTTAATATTTTCAGACATTGTCGGTGCACTTTTACCAGCAATCGCGGATTGAATACTTGCTTCTGATGTTGGACTTTCCTTCATTGGACTAACATTCACTTTAATATCAGGATTTTCCTTCGTAAACTTTTCGGCAACTTCCTTCCAATATACTTGCTGTGTTGGGTTCGGAGCAGCCCAGAATTCAATCGTTGTTACCCCACCTTTTTTAGCTGTGCTTGGCTCCTCCTTATTACCTGTAGAACAAGCAGCAAGACCAGAAACTGTTAGAGAAGCTGCAAATAAGACTGATGCTACTTTTTTCATTTTCATCTTATATTCCTCCAATGTTAAAATCTAATTCAACTTCTAAATATAATTAGTAATACCCAAAACCCTTTAAAACTTTCCATCGACTTCCACCGATGCATCTTCTGAGATGACAGCGCTATCAAAAACTTTCAAAAAAAAGTATAATATTTGTAATCCGAGTCAAAAATATGGGATTTTAGCCGAAATCCCATATTTCTCAATGATTAAAAGATTACAAAATTACAAAAATAATTCTTTTGTAACGTTATATACAACCTTACAAAACCAATTATTGCACCTTACTTTCGCCTTGTCAAACATTTTAATCCGAGATAAGAGCTCAACTTACCTTTTAAACAAATAAACACACTCTTGTAATTTTTATTTTGTAACGTTACAATAGAATTACAATTAATGACCAAATACAATTACCCATTGGATATCTATTAAGGGAGAAAAAGATATGACAAAAAAAGTGACCATGCAGGATATAGCCGATCGGTTAAATATTTCGAAAAACTCTGTTTCCCAAGCTTTGTCCGGAAAGCCAGGAGTTAGCGAAGAGACACGGATGCTGGTACAGCATACAGCTGATGAAATGGGTTATGCCTATTCGAATAGTCGAAATCAAAAACAGGTTGATAAAAAGGAACTCAAAAATATTGCGTTAATCGCTTCTGATTTTGCTTTTTCACTTAAAAGCTTTTTTGGTGAAATTTACTTAAGCGTTGAAAAAGAAGTTCGAGCCCGCGGCATGAATTTATTTATTGAACCGATTGATAGAGATTCTAAAGAGAACTTAGCTCTCCCCTCCTTGCTAACGAATCAGGAAATTGATGGAATTTTATTTCTTTCCCATATCAGTACCGATTATATTTCTAACATTATCAATACAGGTATACCTACCGTTTTGATTGACCATCATTCACCCTATTTAATGGCTGATTCCATCTTAACGAATAACCGTTTTGGAGCTTTTATGGCTGTAGAACACTTAATTCAGTTAGGACATCGTGATATAGCCTTCGTAGGTGATATTGAATTTTCTCCAAGCTATCAAGAGAGATTCGAGGGATACTTACTTGCTTTTAAAAAATACGGGTTAACGCCTAAAGAGGACTTTATGTTTACAAACGCAAAGGAAAACCAGGGTGACATCCATTCATTCCTTGATACCCTACAAGATGAGCCTTCAGCATGGTTTTGTGTGAACGATGGACTCGGTTTCCTTGGCACCTCTGTTTTGCAGCAAAGAGGTTTTAAAGTACCTGAAGATGTATCGGTATGCTGCTTTGATAATGGACAATTATCACAAATTTCAACCCCAAAGATAACAACAATGGATATTGATTTAAATTATTTCGGAAAAAAAGCAGTGGAGCAGCTTTTTTGGAGAATGGAAAACAAAGATGAGCCGATTCACGAGATTCTGTTACCTACCAAGCTCATCATTAGGGAATCCACTGCTGAAAGAAAAGAATAACTTTTTCTATAGATTATAGGAGAATGTGAAAAGCTTATGGTTAACGAAAAAACAATCTATATTATCTCTGGACCTTGCGGGGTTGGTAAATCCACACTTGCAAAAAAACTAGCACAAACTGTAAAGAAAAGTGCCCTTATTAAAGGGGATGACTTCCTCTCCATGTATGAGGAAACCTCTGAACCACCTTGGGATGAAAAGTTAGTAATTATGTGGAAACATATACTTTCTTTAACTAAAACTTTTATTCAACATGATTACAATGTGATTATCGATATTGTTGTGGAAGATGAGTTAGAGTGGTTCTGCAAACATTTTGCTTACTTGAATCTAAAGATTAAATATGTTGTCTTGCGGGCTGATGAGAACATTTTAATAGAACGTTTGAATAAGCGAGGAGATCCATTTTTAATTGACCGCTCCTTATTTTTGCTAAAACAACTTCAATACTCACCTGCAAATAGAAAATATCTTTATGACACCACTCATAAACAACCAGCTGAAATTTTAGAGGATATTATCAATCGTTCTGATTATTATATTTAACAGCGAAGAAAAGGAGAGAATACTATGACTTGGGTAACAACTGCAGAAAGATGGTTTTCCTTTGACGGTTTAGAAGAAGATTTAAAAGCGAAGTTAATAGAAATTAGAGACAATGAAAGTTTAGTCGAAGAGCATTTTTATAAACATCTCGAATTCGGAACTGGCGGAATGCGCGGTGAACTTGGCCCTGGTATCAATCGTTTAAACACCTATACTATTCGCCGGGCGGCGGAAGGTCTCGGAAGTTATATTTCGGAACAAGGTGAATCGGCAAAACAACGCGGAGTTGTCATCGCCTATGATCCGCGCCATAAGTCACCCGAGTTTGCATTGGAGGTCGCCAAAACAGTTGGAAAGTACGGGATTAAGGCTTATTTATTTGAAGAGCTGCACCCGACACCAGTACTGTCTTTTGCCCTTCGATATTTACATGCTTTCTCTGGGGTTGTGATTACTGCCAGCCACAATCCACCTGAATATAACGGCTTTAAAGTGTACGGTGAAGACGGCGGCCAGATTCCTCCTGAAGCAGCCGACATCATTATTCAATATGTAAATGCCGTTGAAAATGAGTTAACAGTGGAAGTCGCCGAGGAACAAGAACTATTAACTAGCGGCTTATTAACCTATATTGGTGAAGAGATTGATCACGCTTATGTAGAGCAATTAAAAACGCTGCAATTAAACCCTGAAATGGTGCGAGAAGTGGCAAACAACTTTAAAATCGTTTATTCCCCTTTACATGGTACTGGGAATAAACCTGTTCGCGAAGGATTAAAGGCATTTGGGTTTGAAAATGTTACCGTTGTGAAGGAGCAGGAAATGCCAGATCCTGATTTCTCAACGGTTAAATCGCCAAATCCGGAAGAACACGCGGCATTTGAACTAGCCATTCAATACGGTGAACGAATAGGAGCAGATATCCTGATGGCCACTGACCCTGATGCCGATCGTTTAGGTGTAGCGGTGAAAAATAGCGATGGAGAATATGTTGTTTTAACTGGAAACCAAACAGGAGCCTTAATGCTTGAGTACTTGTTATCGCAAAAACAAGCGAAAGGAATTCTGCCTGTCAATGGTGTTGTGATCAAAACCATTGTTACCTCTGAAATCGGACGTGCGATTGCTGAGCATTACGGTGTACAAGCCATGGATACACTAACAGGATTTAAATTTATCGGAGAAAAGATTAAAGAATTTGAACAGACAAAGCAGCACACCTTCCTGTTAGGGTATGAAGAAAGCTATGGCTATTTGATTGGAGATTTTGTACGAGATAAAGACGCTGTACAGTCTGCCGTGTTTGTCGCGGAGGTCGCAGCTTTCTATAAATCCAAAGGCATGACCTTGTATGAAGGTTTACTATCAATCTTTGAAAAGTATGGATTTTATCAAGAATCTCTTCAATCGATTACCTTAAAGGGGAAAGATGGAGCGGAAAGAATTGCCGGACTCATGGATTCATTTAGACAGGAGAAATTAGCTGAAGTCGCTGGCATAGGAGTGGCAGCAATCGAGGATTATTCCACTTCAACTAAGTTTGAAAATGGTGCCGAAACCGAGATTGACCTACCACGTTCCAATGTCTTGAAGTATCATTTGTCGGATGGTTCTTGGTTCTGCCTTCGTCCATCTGGAACAGAACCAAAGGCTAAATTTTACTTTGCTGTAAAAGGCGACTCGATGGCAGATAGCAAGGAAAAGCTGTCGAAACTCCAGGAAGCGGTCATGAATAAAGTGAAGCAAATCCTGGCTTAAAAAAATGTAACAGTCAGGAAGCAAAACTAACTATTTAAAATTTATTTACATTTCAAAAGGAGGTTCCATGACTATTTCAAAAGATACGCCAGAAATCAACCCATCTCTCGTAAAACGGCTGGTTTCCGAACAATTTCCACAATGGGCAGACCTTCCTCTCGAGCCGTTCAACTCCACAGGGACGGAAAATGCAATCTATCGGCTCGGTAAGGATATGTTCGTACGATTACCCCTTGGCAATTGGGCTATCAAGCAGGTGGAGAAGGAGCAACAGTGGCTCCCAATCCTTGCCCCGCACCTGCCGCTTACGATCCCTACACTGCTTGCACTTGGGCTTCCAGCTGAAGGCTACCCTTGGCGCTGGTCCGTGTATCGATGGATTAAGGGTGAAAACGCGATTACGGGGAAAATTGACATTCCATACGAAGCGGCGACAGAGCTCGCTCATTTCGTATCCGCCCTGCAGCGGATTAATCCCGCCGGCGGCCCTCCCCCTGGTGATCACAACTTTGGACGTGGTCTGCCACTTGCAATGAGAGATGTCGGAGTCCGAGAAGCAATCGAAAAGCTACATAACTCGATTGATACTGATTCAGCAACTCTCGCTTGGGATGCAGCATTACAGACACCAGTTTGGGACAAACCGCCCGTCTGGATCCATGGAGATCTCCTTTCTGGTAACCTGCTTGTCGAACAAGGACGTCTCAGTGCTGTCATCGACTTCGGGGGCCTGGGTGTGGGAGATCCTGCAAATGACTGGATGTTCGCCTGGAATCTGCTTTCTGTCGATGACCGGGAAAGGTTGCGTGTAGCTTTTGCAGTTGACGACGCCACCTGGGGGCGTGCGCGTGGATGGGCCTTGTCTGTGGGACTGATTGCCCTTCCTTACTACCAAATCAGCAACCCTGTGTTCGCAAGTGTCGCCCGTCGGCTTATAGATGAAGCTCTCTGCGATTTCAAGGAAGGCGTATGATTTCAAAACAAGTCACCCTTGTCTACATTCTTAGACAAGGGTGTCCTTTTTAATTGGCTCTATTTCGAATGCTTTTTTCGCTAAGAGTTTTGTTTTTCAAACAGGTTAAAAATAAATTTTTGCTGAAGAGCACGTGATTGTGAAAGGATCACCCCTAAAATCACCCAGTATGTCCGAAATGATCTTAATTCAGACAGGATTATCCTTGAAATCGGCACTAGCTGTCCGATTATGGCACTCATTCAAGTCAAGTCCTAGATTTTGTGTAAATTCCAATTCCACATAATCACAATGATTATCAGCTATACAAAGGTTAAGCCTTTATTTTTGATAAATAATCCTAATTTCTTGTAACCCTGGAAGGCTATTAAACAATAAACAACTATCAGGCGCTTTAAGAAATTCACTACAAAACGCCAATTTTGTAACAGGGATCAGCACTTGTCCGTTGGGTTGAAGTTTATGCAAAGCTGTAATAGTAATTGGATTTTGGAGCAATCCTGATGAAAATGGAACGACACAACAGATAAAATCAATTCGTTATTAGAAAATGGATACAAGGTTGTTTAAGTTTCCCCAATGGGTGCAATTCGATCTTTCCATCCACCCTATAATTATTTTAATTTTTAAAATAATTATATGAAGTGTCTGTTGCTGAAAGTACTATATTGTAAGATTTACCTTCCTTCTACTATTTATTCTGAAGTAAAAATTATTCCTCACTCAGGTTTAGTAATTGGTTGAATATTTTTCCTTTTATTCTTTGATGAATTCCTTTGTACTTCTCACTGTATCAATGGGGCGAACTAATTTTTCTATTTCTACACGTTTAGGCTCTAAGAAAGGAGGTAAAGATAATTTTTCCCCAAGCGTTTCATAAGGTTCATCTCCCATAAAACCAGGACCATCTGTAGCGAACTCAAATAAAATTTGCGGTGCCACTCTTGCGTATAATGACTCAAAAAAGTGACGATTGACATAACCGGATGTATGGAATCCAAAACTACTCATCCGTTCAATCCATTCTTCTAAAACAGAGCGATTCTCTACACGGAATGCCGCATGGTGAACCGTACCAAACCCTTGTCGGGCTTCAGGAAGAATGGCATTATATTCGACAATGACCGAGGCACCATTCCCGCCTTCCCCCACTTCAAATAAATGGAATGCCCCTTCTTTATCTGTCTCTTTAAATAATAGGACTTTTTCCATCATTTCTTTAAAGTAATCAAAGTTCGCAATACGAACAAAAACAGGACCTAAACCAGTAATGGCATATTCCAGTGGTATAGGACCCTTTTGCCAAGGTGTACCAGATTCCACGCCTTTATTGAATTCATCTGAAATTAATTGGTATTGCTGATCATCAAAATCAACGAAAGAGAGAGTTTTCTTGCCAAATTGCTCTTTAATTCCAGTGTGCTTGACTTCTAAACGATCAAAACGTTTTACCCAATAGTCTAATGATTCATCACTCGGTACACGGAAAGATGTCTTTGAAATCTCGTTTGTACCATGTACGCCTTTCGGAATACCGGGGAAGTCAAAGAACGTCATGTCCGTGCCTGCGCTCCCTTTATCATCAGCAAAGAATAAATGATAGGTTTGAATATCATCTTGATTTACTGTTTTTTTAACTAAACGCATACCTAAAACATATGTGAAAAATTCATAGTTCTTTTCTGCACTGCTTGTAATAGCAGTTACATGGTGTATTCCTTTTAGATGGTTCATTATATATTCCTCCAAGATTTAATTTAAGATCAATGGTCGTAATTTTTCTTCGATCTCTTTTCGATTGGGTTCCAAAAATGGTGGAAGTGCTAGTTTTTCCCCCATTGTTTCCATTGGTTCATCTGTCGCAATCTGAATTTCTACCCCCTTAGTGATACAGTAGAAATATCTGAAGTTCCCCTGTATGTTTGCCCAAGATGAGGAATGTCAAAGAACGTAACTTCAGTTCCTGGGGTTCCTTCCACGTCAGCATAGAAAAGATGA
>NZ_NUOW01000109.1:0-1018 GCF_002584635.1 Bacillus sp. AFS031507 | reverse complement strand
ATATGCTCCCCAATAGGTAGACAGATTAAAAATAAAAAATCTGGCTACTTATTGGGGAGTATTTATTATGTCTAAAAGGTCCTATTCTGTAGAAGAAAAATTCGAGATATTGAAAGCGTTGGAGGATAATCAATATTCGATAAACGAAGTCGCATCAATTTATAAAGTACACCACTCCTCTATTTTGGAATGGAAACATAAATTTGATAAGTATGGGACGGACGGTCTAAAGGAGTCTTCCACTTGGAAAAGGTATTCTAAGGAACTAAAACTATCCGCCATAAGGGATTACCTTTCTGGTAAATATTCTTTACGAGAGATTACAAGAAGGTATGAAATATCGGATTTATCGGTCCTCAGACAATGGATTAACAAGTAAAATAGTCATAGTGAATTAAAGGATACGTCACACGGAAGGACGAACTCTATGACTAAAGGAAGAAAAACCACTTTAGATGAACGGAAACAAATTGTTTATTATTGCTTGGAGAACGATAAAGATTATCAAAAAGCAGCCGAGACCTATCAAGTTTCTTATCAACAAGTATATCAGTGGGTTAAAAAGCATGAAGATGGTGGAGACGAAGCGCTTAGGGATAAGCGAGGAAAGAATAAAGTAGAATCAGAGCTTTCTCCAGAAGAGAAGGTTAAACTCGAGATGCGAAAGCTGGAAAAAGAAAATGAACGTTTACGTGCAGAGAACGCATTCTTAAAAAAGTTAGAGGAGATCGAAAGGAGGCGAAGATAAGTCAAATTCGATTTGAAGATAAGTATATCGCAATTCAAGAGCTACATCAGGAAGAAAATCTCGCTATTATCTTACTCTGTGAGGTTGCAGGAATTGCACGATCTGCTTATTATAAGTGGCTAAATCGCTCACCTTCTGTTCGTGAGCTTCGAAATGAAGAAATTATAAAGGAAATCAAGGCTCTTCATGAGAAAGTTGATGGAATCTATGGATACCGTCAAATGACTTTAAATATGAATCGAAAATTCGAAGAGGACCTCAATCATAAGC
>NZ_NUOW01000108.1:0-442 GCF_002584635.1 Bacillus sp. AFS031507 | reverse complement strand
TGCGGTAAAAGTAAACAAGGAAAATTTCGAGTAAAACGGAAAACAAGCAGGAAGAAAGTCCAAGGTAAACTAAAAGAAACGAAAGAATGGCTGAAGAGCAATAGAAGTAAAGATATTCATATGATTATGGATAGATTTAAACGCTCACTAATAGGTTATTACAACTATTATTGCATCACTGATAATACCCAAAATGTTTACAACTTTAAAGACAAAATCGAAGAGTTATTATTTAAATGGCTCAATAGAAGAAGCCAAAGGAAATCCTTTACATGGGATAAATTCAGTCTATTTCTTAAGAAGTATCCACTCCCATCACCAAGGATAAAAGTGAATATATATGATTTAAAAAAAGAGATTAGCTACATTCTGTAAATGATAACTAGGAGGAGCCGTGTGCATTAATAGTGCAAGCACGGTTCTGTGAGGGTTGCGCCTTGAA
>NZ_NUOW01000107.1:0-268 GCF_002584635.1 Bacillus sp. AFS031507 | reverse complement strand
TAGTTATCGCTGATATGGTGAAGAATGGTTACTATTCCATCGTTCGTCCAACTTCTGAATCATTTGAAGAACTTCGAGTTCTTATGTCTAACCGTGACGTGATTGTTAAGCGTCTCGATAGTTCAATCAACCAATTAAATCGTTGGGTAGATGTTGTCTTTCCAGAGCTCCGACAAGTTTTTAAAGACGTGAAAGGTAAAGGGGCAATCGCAACCCTTCGCTTATTTCCTACCCCGATGGAATTGCGTTCAATGCAACCTCAAAACGT
>NZ_NUOW01000106.1:0-231 GCF_002584635.1 Bacillus sp. AFS031507 | reverse complement strand
TTTGTTTAGTTTTGAGAGTATAATCTCTCTTTATATTTCCGTTGTGGGGGCCTATAGCTCAGCTGGTTAGAGCGCACGCCTGATAAGCGTGAGGTCGATGGTTCGAGTCCATTTAGGCCCACCATCTTCATAACGGGGCCTTAGCTCAGCTGGGAGAGCGCCTGCTTTGCACGCAGGAGGTCAGCGGTTCGATCCCGCTAGGCTCCACCAAAATCGTTCTTTGAAAACTAG
>NZ_NUOW01000105.1:0-1011 GCF_002584635.1 Bacillus sp. AFS031507 | reverse complement strand
TTCAAAATTAAAGTTAACTATTTTAATTGTTACATTTTATAAACTAATGTTTTATTTCTAAGCAGCTAAAGGGATTAATTCCTGTATTTTATTTGGACAGTAAGACTCGTTTCGTCGTGCTATTCCTACAAAAATCCTTGCTAGTTTACCGATCAGTTTCATTATTGATTTCATTTTCTTTATCTTCTTAACCTTCACATTATGGGCATGGAGAGCTTTAAACTCAGGGTTATTCATCACAAGGCTCATGGTTGCTAAATAGAGGAAACGTCGTAGTCTTGACCTTCCACGCTTCTAAATAACAATCTGACCTTTCCACTTGCCAGAACTTGCTTCAGCTAAATGTAATCCTGCATGACGTAAAAGAGAGTTTCCGTGTGAGAATCCACTTAGATTACCTGATTCACCTAGGATCCCAGCTAATGAAATTTCACTTATTCCTTTAATCATAAGTAGTTTTTTTGCAAATGGAATATTGTTGAGAACTTCTGTAACTAGTTGTTCAACTCTTTCGAGTTGTTTTACAGCGAGGTCATATTCTTCTAATAATTGTTCTAGATGGAATTTATAAGCATCAAGTGCTTGTCCCGTTCCAATAGAAGATTTTGCTAGATTGATCAGTAATTGAGCCTTTTTAGGTCCTGGTTGTCTTTTCATTAATGACTTCCATCCCCTCTGGACATCTATTAACTCCATTGAAGATATTTCAGCTGGAGTTGGAAACAAACGAAGGGTTGCGATTGCACCTTTGCACGAAACATCGTTAAACACTTGTCGCAACTCTGGAAAGACAACATCCACCCATCGATTTATTTGATTAATAGTCATTACTAGACGTTTTACAATCACATCACGATTAGACATTAGAACTCTAAGTTTCTCAAATGATTCTGAAGATGGGCGAATAAAGGAATAGTAGCCGTTTTTGACCATATCTGCGATAACTAGTGCATCTTTTTTATCACTCTTAGATTGGGTATTATCTCGATTCTCTTTATTCCTTTTTACTAA
>NZ_NUOW01000104.1:0-304 GCF_002584635.1 Bacillus sp. AFS031507 | reverse complement strand
CCAGCGATTTAACTGATTGATAGAACTAACAAGTCGCTTAACCACTACATCACGGTTAGACATTAGGACCCTTAGTTTTTCAAATGATTCTGATGTGTATCTAACCTCGGAGTAGTAGCCGTTCTTTACCATATCAGCTATAACTAATGCATCTTTTTTATCACTTTTTGACTGAGTATTATCACGGTTTTCTTTATTCCTCTTTACTAAATGTGGGTTCACCGTTACTACCTCAATATTTTGTTTAAGGAGCCATTTTGAAAGATTGATCCAATAGTGTCCAGTTGGTTCCATCCCAACAATT
>NZ_NUOW01000103.1:0-593 GCF_002584635.1 Bacillus sp. AFS031507 | reverse complement strand
ACCGATGGGTCAACTGCGATGACTTTTGCATTTGGATTTGCTTTAAGGTTAATTCCAGTTGCCGTAGTACCAGAACATCCCTCACACGAAGCCGTATAGGCTGTAGCCTTCACTGTAATTTCTCTTGAACTTGTATTAGTAGTTGATGCAGCTTCTACCGCTGGTTCACTTTCTTTTGGTGCTTGCGCTGCAGGCTTTGCTGATGCTGTAGGTGCAGCAGGCATCGTTTGTTTTTCTGATACAGCCGTATTAGTTGTATTTAAACCTTCATAGATTAATAGATTTAATCCAGGATGGATGAGATCGGTAGTTAAATTGTTCCATTCTTTAAGTTGCGAAACAGTTACCTGATAATCAAGGGATATATCCCATAGTGTGTCACCTTGTTTAACAGCATAATGTTTTTCTGGTGCAATCGTTAGTACATCACCAGGGTGAATAAGGTCCGTTGTAAGATGATTCAACTTTTGTATATTTTCTAAAGATGTATTATTTGCGCGTGATAGATCCCAAAGGGTATCCCCTTTTTGTACTGTTACTGTTGCAGCTTGTACATTAGCACTTACAGTTACTGAGAGTACAGCAACTGCTAT
>NZ_NUOW01000102.1:0-1474 GCF_002584635.1 Bacillus sp. AFS031507 | reverse complement strand
CTGTTGCTCCTGTTACTCCGGCGGCTCCGGCAGGTCCCGTTGCTCCTGTTGCACCAGCGGCTCCAGCAGGTCCCGTTGCTCCTGTTGCTCCGGTAGGTCCCGTTGCTCCTATATATCCACCAGGTGCATATAACTTGACTTCGACTTTTTGCTCTACCTTCGATTTTTGTTTAGATTTGCACTGACATTTTTCGTGCCCACAATCTTTACAATTTTTTCGATCGCATTGACATGTTTTGTGCCCGCAATCTTTACATTTTTTATTATTACTCAATTTTTTCACCTCCTTTAACGGTATCATATGCTGGGAAATTTATTCGGAATGGACAAGTTCCCTATAATTTTTAAATTTGATTTCAATATTTTATTTTTTAATAACACTCGATATCATATTAATAGGAAATAAGAATGGGCCGATAAAAAGCCTAAATTAAAGATCACCCATGAACAATTTCGTAGGAGATATGTTTTCAATTCAGTCACCTCTAAATACTCCGGATTACATGTACATTATCTATTCGGATGAAGATTCCTATGCTGCAACTACATATTCGAATATAAAAAAAATCTCCCTAATGCAGGAGATTTAACAATTATTCGATTTTAATTCTAAAAGTTCCTTAGTCATAGGGCTCCCCAGTTGTTTGAATCTGCAGATTGTTGAATTCTCCGTTAGAGCCCTGTGAGTCCAAGGTAATTTCTGCCGAATATTTCCTTCCCTTTCATCCGGCCGGTTTGATCGAAAGCTCGGAAACTGCTTTACAGCTTCACTTTGAGTTTGTGAGAGTTTCATATCCATTCGAAACTAATTTAATTTTTTAATGACAATAGAAGCGTTTACGTTTGTTTGTGTGCCTCCTGCAAGTGTCTGAAGGGTAACTGCTGCAGCAGAAGAATGATTTCGAAGGGTAATAACATCGCCGGCTGCTATGGCGATTATAGCCTGACCGTTGTTTTGCTGAGTGCCAGCACCTGAACCGTAGACAGTTCCCACAACCGGCGCCCCATTTAAAAATAGTGCGAATTGGTTGGGTTCTACACCCGACACGGAGAAAGTAACCTCGTAGTCTCCCGGACTCGTAACTAAAATTTGAGATGTTCCGGGGGCATGCGTAATTCCAGGTGTAATTATTCCATTTGAATCAAAAATGACATCCGCCTCTATAGGTACAACTTGAGCACCGAGGTTGTAAATATACCCGTATAGGGATAATCCACCTGCTGCTCCGGTTGCTCCCGTTGCCCCAGTAGCTCCCGTTGCTCCTGCTTGTCCAGTTGCTCCCGTTGCGCCTGTTGCTCCTGTTGCTCCAGCTACTCCAGTTGGTCCAGTTTCTCCTGTTGCGCCTGTAGCTCCAGTTTCTCCTGTTGCTCCAGTTTCTCCTGTTGCTCCCGTTGCTCCATCTACTCCAGCTGGTCCAGTTTCTCCTGTTGCTCCTGTTGTTCCCGTTGCGCCTGTTGCTCCCGTTGCTCCCGT
>NZ_NUOW01000101.1:0-335 GCF_002584635.1 Bacillus sp. AFS031507 | reverse complement strand
ACCAACTGAGCTAATGGCTCGTACAAGGTGCCGGCGAGAGGACTTGAACCCCCAACCTACTGATTACAAGTCAGTTGCTCTACCAATTGAGCTACCCCGGCGTAAAGTATGAAAGGTAAATATGGTGGAGGATGACGGGATCGAACCGCCGACCCTCTGCTTGTAAGGCAGATGCTCTCCCAGCTGAGCTAATCCTCCAAATATGGTGACCCCTACGGGACTCGAACCCGTGTTACCTCCGTGAAAGGGAGGTGTCTTAACCGCTTGACCAAGGGGCCATATTTAATGTTGGCAAAAAAATAACCCCAAAGGGTAAGCCTGGCAACGTCCTACTC
>NZ_NUOW01000100.1:0-1113 GCF_002584635.1 Bacillus sp. AFS031507 | reverse complement strand
AAACTGAGGGAGTTTAAGTAGAAATCTTCACAATCTTTTCTTTACCCTAACAAGATCTAAAATCTTAAATGTGTTGGAGCATTACAAAAAGACGCCTTCATATTAAAGAAAAGCGCCGATTGTTGAAGATCATTGCATATATCTTATTCAAGTCAAGCCCCCTTTACCTAAGTCCATTACTTCACATATTTCTAATCTGATAAAAGATAAATAAAAAGATGATACCTTTTAAGGCATCATCCCTTAGAATATTAAACTTGATTTGACTTTAAAACTTAAAGTTTATTCTTGATTAATTGCACTTTCATCCATATAAGCAACTTCCCATAAATGACCGTCTAAATCCTGAAAACCCCATATATACATAAATCCATGATCTTGAGGCTCACTAAAAGATTTACCACCATATGACAATGCCTTATTTACTATCTCATCCACTTGATCCCGACTTTCAGCTGAAAAGCAGAGAATTGCTTCGGCAGAAGTAGTAGTATCCACAATTTCCTTCTTACTAAATCCTTTGAAACGTTCTTCAATCATTATCATAGCAAAGATATTGTCACTGATGATCATACAAGATGCGGTCTCATCGGAGAATTGTGGGTTGAACTCAAAACCTAGCTCCTTGAAAAAATTGGTGGACTTGTTCACGTCTTTTACTGATAAATTGATAAAGATATTTTTGGATGTGAATGCCATTTTTAATTACCTCCTGTGAAAATTACTGGCAAGAATGACATGTCAATTAAGTTTTTCATTAAATGTCGCTAAATAACTCACTTTTCTTTAAGTACTTTATTTCATTAAAAATAGCCCGATTGCTGAAAAAACAGTATCAAAAATCTAATTTACTAATGGTTCGTTTCAGCAATCATAAAACAAACCTCATTTTTTAACATATGTAACCACTATTCAGAACGTTTGTTCTTAATAATACCACATGTTTCATTTGTATGGAAGCACCACATTAAAATATCTTGCCCTTTTATTTAAATAATCACCACATATTTCTTATAACATTTTTTCTTTATTTTATTCTGCCCATATCTTATTCCTGTAAATGGCCCGATTGTTGAATAAGAGCTAAAGACGATTCTTCAACTCCCTCAGATT